>JAFLJU010000243.1 GCA_022712835.1 Desulfobacteraceae bacterium | reverse complement strand
TTTCCGTGGCCACTATACGGGTCTCCTTTTTTTAAAATTTTCAGCCTGCTCGAAGATTTCCTTGTACACCTCATCCCGATCCACTGGCGGATAGCCAGATTCGGCCAGCAAAATGATAAGGTCTGCTTTGAGTTCTGCCTTAATGTCTACTCGCTGGCTCCAGTCGGTATATTTGGCCTTGTCGTCGACGACCACTTTCACTTTTTTTGCAAGCTCAACAAGCTTATCCTCGGGGTATTGAAAATCATATTTAATGGTGAGGGCTTTAAGGATGTCGTAGAAGGCCTTTTCTTCAAAATCAATGCCCAGTTCGGCAAAGGAGTCTTTCTCCTTTTTCATGGCATGGTATAGGTCAATAATCTCGTCAGTGAAGGTTTTCAGCACTTCACTTCTGAGGATATCCTGTTCACTCCGGTCATTATATTTGTCCACCAGGGCTTTGAATTGTTTGGAAAAGTCGACACCCTTTAGCTTGTTGACCTTCTTGAATTCTTCAATAGCCTTGGCCAGCAACTGCTGGAGCAGCTTGATTCTGGTGTTCGGCAGTTTGATCTTTTCGATTTTGGCTATGTAATCCGGGTCGAAAATATCCACCTCGGCGGTATCGCCTTGACCCATCTTGAAGATTTCTTCGACCCCATCACTTTGCAAGGCCTGGGCAATCATTTGTTGTACCTTGGCGTTCATTTGCACAAGATCCGGGGCAGTACCTTTGGTGAGCTTGAAAACTATGGATCGGATTGCCATATAAAAATGGACATGGTCCCGCTCGTTCTGGGTAAATTCATCGCACCCGACGCAGATGTCATAGGCGGCTTTCATTCGTTTGGCCAGGAACATGAAGCGTTTTTCTAAGGCGTCGGTCACCTGGACATATTCAGCGGCCATGTTAAGGCAGTGCAGTTGCTGGATGGGTTGGCCGGAAAAATATAAAGCTGCATCAAATTGGTGAAAGATTGCGCGCATCAGGTCCAGATGGTCTCTGACCACCACAATGGATTGCGTGATTTCCTCAAAGTTTGCGGTGTCGGCTTTGGCATAATGTGCCAGGGCCAGATTCATCTGCTTTTTGATACCGATATAATCGATAATCAATCCTTTTTCTTTTTGTTGATACTTCCGGTTCACCCGGGAGATGGTCTGGATCAGGTTGTGCCGTTTGACCGGTTTGTCAATGTACATGCTGTCGAGGAAGGGCACATCAAAGCCCGTGAGCCACATATCCACCACGATGGCAATTTTAAAATTGGATTTGGCGGTTTTGAACTGCCGATCCAGCTCTTTTCGAAACTCTTTGGTTCCCAGCATCTGGTACAAAGCGGGATCATCATCCTGGCCACGGGTCATCACCAGTTTGATGCGTTCCATGGGCATGATCTGTTTTTTTTCCGACTCGTTAAGTTCTTCTCCATGGGCACTGACTTTTACTTCTGCCCATTCAGGACGCAGATCAATCACCTCTTTGTAGAAATTATAAGCGATGGGACGGCTGCTGCTGACGAACATTGCCTTCCCGACAACCGTGGCGCCTTCTTCGATTCGTGCCTCATAATGGTTGACGAAGTCTGCGGCCAAGGCTTTAAGGCGGTCCGGGTCCCCGAGAATTGCGGTCATTTGCAGGTTGGCCCGTTTACTGCCTTCAATCGCATAGTCGCTGGCGCCGTCATCCGCACAACGGGCATAGTAGTCTTCGATTTGTGCAAGCTTGCTGTTGTCGAGCAGCACCTTGGCCGCCCGGCCTTCGTAAGCGATGCGCACCGTGATCTCATCGGCCACAGATTCTGTCATTGTATAGGCGTCCACCACCGGACCAAAGACATCCAGGGTTGCATCGATGGGTGTTCCGGTGAAGCCCACGTAGGTTGCGTTCGGCAGCGAGTCGTGGAGATACTTGGCAAAACCAAAGGTCCGCTTCACGCCGTTTTCCGTGATTTTCACCTTCTGGTCCAGATTTACCTGGCTGCGGTGGGCCTCATCCGAGATGCAGATCACGTTGTTCCGTTTTGTGAGCAGTTCCGTGTCCTCGGTAAACTTATGAATCGTGGTTAGAAAAACCCCGCCGCTGTTACGTCCCTTCAACAGGTCGCGCAGTTGTGAGCGGCTTTCCACACTGATCACCGTCTCATCCCCGATATAGCCCTTGCCATTGGTAAAAAGACTCGAGAGCTGGTCATCCAGATCCGTTCGGTCCGTGATCAACACAATGGTCGGGCTTGACAGATCAACGCTCTTCATCAATAACCGCGTCAGGAACAACATGGTGAAACTCTTGCCGCAGCCGGTGGCCCCGAAATAGGTGCCGCCCTTACCATCACCTTCGGGCCGCATGTGGCGCAGGATGTTTCGAAACAGCTTTGTTGCCGCATAGTATTGGGGATACCGGCAAAGAATTTTCTCCTCTTTGCGGGAGGTGTCCGGCAGATAGACAAAATTGCGGATCACATCACACAGGCGGGTTGGGTGAAACAGCCCCTTAATCAGGGAATAGAGCGAGTCGATCCCGTCTTTTTCAACAAGATCGCCGCCGTCGGTTTTCCGCCAGGCATAAAAAAATTCATAGGGCGCAAAAAATGACCCCGCCTTATTGTTCACCCCGTCGCTGATGACGCAAAATGCATTGTATTTAAACAGCTCCGGGATGTCGCGTTTGTAGCGCACCGTCAGTTGAACAAAGGCATTGTGAATCGTTGCCTCCTCACGGATCGCACTTTTGAATTCAAACACCACCAGGGGCAGCCCATTGATGTAAAAGATGCCATCGGGTATCCGCTTCTCCGAGCCGATGATCTCCATCTGATTTACTATTTTAAAGATGTTGCCAGTATTGTAACCCGCCATTTCCTCTGCCACGATCCCTGCCACGACCAACGGCACCTCGCCCGCCTTGGGGGGTCGGAACGCGGCCAGGTCGGAATAATCGATCAGCTGCACATAGAGATCTTTTTGGTCCCGGTCTTCACGTTTGAGCAAAAACCCGTCCGAGACCATCTTCATGATCAGTCGATTGCTCTCGTAGAGATCCGATGCCGGGCAGGCTTCCAGCTGACGAATCACTGACTCGATTTCACCTTCCGTGATGCCGTCCGCCCCATACTGCCTGGCCAAAAATGCCCGAAGATCGGCCTTGATTAAAACCTCCTGGGGCTGACGGTCAATGGTTTCCCCCGGAACATGGGGATACCCCTCTTTGCCCAGGAGTTCTATGATGGCTGCTTCTAATTGGGCTTCTGTGAATCTTAAACTTCGAGTGCTGAATGAGGAACTGTTTTCCATGATGGTCTCCTGGGGATGTTTTTTCATCACTTTCCCTGATCGCGCTTTGCCTTATTTGGCTTTCGGTTTGACTCCAAATGGGTTGCCCATTATACCCGGAATTCTTTTCCCCGCCAGCTCTTCACCCGAAAGCCAACGGAAATGATAACGTCCAGGTTGAAGTATTCGACCTGATAGTTTTTATTATCTGCGGCAGTTGTTGCAGATTTTGCAACAACTGAATCCAGCTCCGACTTTGATCGATCATCCATCATTTGTTCTTTATCCTTGGTCTGATATTATCTTCCTGCTGGGATTCGGGGAATTTCATGCCAGTGCCTCCTTGGTTAACTTTTCAGCTTCGGGGATGCGGAGTTCTCCTGAGATGAGTTTGGGAAGTAGGGTGTCCCGGAGGTTGGTGATAATTTGTGTCCGCTCCGCATTGCAGGCGATTTTTTCATCTAATGAGTTAGCGATGCTATTAAATGTCTTGGCAAGGCCATCGGTAGGAACGAGATAGGGAATGTTCTCCATCTCCTTCTTATTGACCGCATTAAAAATAGTTCCTGAACCGATTGAGTCTTCCTTTTGAAAAATATACTTTAGGAAATATACGAGAAATCCTTGGTAGTTTTTTTTATGTCTCATGGCTGACAGGCCACGACCTATAATGATGCGTCGGTCTGAGATATTGATTCTGCCTACAGGGGCTCTTACCGAGAAAAGGATATCTCCTTGTTCGGCATGGCGGTTGCCCCCTGTGGAATATTGCTCATGCTTGGGGAATCTCTCTCCGTAATTCGTCACACCTTGATGAAACGGAAGCCCATTCCCATCTTTGTTGTAATGTTCAGAAGATGGAGATTGTCCCATTATAAGACGGACTTGTTCAGCAATTGGTTTCACCTCCCACCCCTCCGGTATCCATCCCATTTCTTCGCTAAGTTGAAAGATGGCGGGGAATCGCTTAGCGGCCTTACGATTGGCGGTGCCATCGGCGAGGGCTTTGCGGCGGACCTCCGCGCGCTCAGCAAGTCCTTCAGGGATTGGATTGCCGGCTTTGATGGCATTGTCGATCACCGGGTCAAAGTCCACAAACCAGCTTTTGAAGAGCGCCTGGGCCATCCCTTCCAGAGTCACATTCATCCGCCGATTCAACTCAATCTTATCATCCAATGATCCCAGGATGTGCGCGATAGCTTTTTGCTCGGGGAGGGGCGGGAGTGGGAGTTGTAAGTTGGCAAGGGCTTTGCCCGTTAAATGCTTTATAGTTGTCCCTGTAAAAAAGGGCTCTAATAATCCAATTTTTCCCGACCAAGTGAACCAGTAGTGTAAATAGGTATTATTAAGCTCATTGAATGGCCTGATTCTGTGCAGTGCCTTTTGAATTTTCATCTTAGGCACTTCATTTCTCCAAATTGCACACCTTCCAGGTTCACCTCCTTCGCAAACGATTAGATCACCGGGAAGCAATCCGTATCGATCATGCTCATGTTCTTGAAACTTCATCTGAGATAGATCTTGGATTTCAAATCTGCCCCAACGTACATTTTTATTCCCTAAATAAGGATGGAGCGTTCCTTGATTTTTGTTTTTATCCAGCATTTTTCCCAAGCAAGTATCCGCATAATCCCCCAAGCGAACTGTCTTCCATTTACCCCCCATAACCCAACCCCTCCAAGTTCTTCCGAATCACCTCATCCAGCTTTACAGATTTCTTCATCTGCCCATAAAGCGCCTGGCTCATCTCGGTCATTTTGGTTTCAAAGGGGATGCCGTCGTCTTCAAGGGCGGCTACACCGACGTAACGTCCGGGGGTGAGCACATAGTCGTGCTTACGCATGTTTTCAAGGGTGGCTGATTTGCAGTAGCCAGCCTGGTCTTCATAGGCACTGTCTTTGGCCTCTCCCCGCCAGGCGTGGTAGGTTTGGGCAATGGCGGCAATGTCCTCGGTAAGGAGTTCCTTTTGGGTACGGCTGATCATCGAGCCGATCTTCCGGGCGTCGATAAAAAGGGTCTTGCCCTCGCGGTTGCGGTATCCGCGTTCACTGTCGGCCTTTTTTGATTTACTTAAAAACCAGAGACAGACGGGAATCTGGGTGGTGTAGAAGAGCTGGCCGGGCAGGGCAATCATACAATCCACCAGATCGTTCTCCAAAAGTTTCTGGCGGATAGCACCTTCGCCCTTGGTGCTGGTGGACATTGAGCCGTTGGCCAGAACAAAGCCCGCCACGCCGTGTTCCGAGAGTTTGGAAACCATGTGGAGAATCCAGGCGTAGTTGGCATTGCCGGTGGGCGGGGTCTCGTAACCGCTCCAGCGCGAATCGTGTACCAGCTCGTCGGCGGCCCGCCACTCCTTCAAATTGAAAGGGGGATTTGCCATGATGTAGTCGGCCTTCAAATCGGGGTGTTGATCCTTAAAGAAGGTATCGGCGGGGAGGTCGCCGAGATTGGCTGAAAGGCCGCGCACCGCCAGGTTCATTTTGGCCAGCTTGTAGGTGGTGGCGGTGTACTCCTGGCCGTACACAGAGATATCCTTGGTATTGCCGTGGTGGCTCTGCACAAACTTAAGGGATTGGACAAACATACCGCCAGAACCGCAGCAGGGGTCGTAGATCTTGCCCTTGTAGGGTTCGATCATTTCTGCGATCAGATTAACCACGCACTTTGGGGTATAGAATTCTCCCCCCAGCTTTCCCTCGGAGGCGGCAAACTTGCCCAGGAAATATTCATACACCCGGCCGACCACGTCCTCCGTCTTGTCTTTCACGGTATCGATGTTGTTGATGGCATCGATCAGGGCTGCGAGCTTACTTGAATCAAGGCCGAGGCGGGAGAAATAGTTGTCCGGCAAAGCGCCCTTGAGCGAGGCATTGCTCTTTTCCACCGCCGTCAGGGCCGAGTCTATCTTGATTGCAATATCTCCCTGCTTGGCGTGTTGCTGAATGTGGCTCCAGCGGGAAGTCTCCGGTAGGTAGAAGACATTTTTCATGGTGTAAAACTCCACCATGTCGGTGTAATTTTCCTTACCCTCCGCCATCAGCTCGGCTCTGCGCTCCTCAAACTTGTCCGAAACAAACTTGAGGAAAATCAAGCTCAGTACAACGTGCTTGTATTCGGAAGACTCGATACTTCCCCGTAGCCGGTTTGCGGAATCCCACAGGGACTCTTCAAAGCCCTTATCGTTTTTCGGTGTTGCTTTTTTCTGGGCCATTATTAATCCTTAAAAAACTTTCTTTAGTCTGAAGAAAGTTCTGATTTTTTTTTAAAAAAAGGCGAAATAACTAATTGTACAGACCGGTCTGTCTTGTAAATATTTCAATACTATCGGACCAAACAAATTAAAAAATATAGTCACGGATTTTTAACAACATTTCCAAAGCCTGTAAAGGCATTTCGACGGGTCAATCTAAAGCTGGAATATGAAAATATGACACAAAGTTCAGAACTGATCGCACATTATCGTGGACTCTTTAAAAAAAGCAACTTAAGGACCGCAAAAGCTCACCTTAATTTTTTTGCTTTTGATTGTTTTTTATCGTATGCTGGTCTTGCAGATTTTTATTCTGAGTAACAAACACCCGAAGATAATATAAATCGTGGACAAAGGACATCATCATTGAAATTGGTAAAAATCAAAATTATCAGCATCGGATTAATCCTTAGCTCGGTGTTTGTTGTTTTTTCAATTTATCTGACGCACCAATACACGGAAAAAACAAAAGAGCAGAGATTAGATAATCTGAAACAGACCGTTCAGATTGCCAGGAATTCAATTGAACCGATACTTGTTGAATATCGTTCTCAAAACATATCCATGGCAGAGACTTTGTACCAGATCCGGGACCTTGTAAGAAGAATGGTTTATGATGATCATTATGGTAAAAATTACATCTTTATGAGTGCATATGATGGAACAATGCTTGTTCAGCCCTTTGAGCCCCAAAAAGAAATGGCCGATACGTGGGATCTGAAAGATTCTCACGGTGTTTATATAATCAGGGAGCTTGTGAAAACTGCAAAATCAAATGAAGGGCTGGGCTTTGTGTCGTATCACTACCAACGGCCCGGACAGACAGATCCTGAAGAAAAGATATCCTTTGTTATTGGTATCCCAGACTTAGGTTGCTATATCGGCACTGGCCAGTATTTGTCGGATCTGCACAGATACCAACGGATATATACTGCTAAAATTGTTGGTTCAATCATTATCTTACTGATTCTTATCTTTCTATTAACTCAAGCCTCTATGAAAGAAATTAATAAACAAAACATAATTATTCACAAAGAAAATGAATTCTTGAAACTGACAGAAAAAGCACTCCAGAGCAGTGAATCAAAGTATAGAAGACTTTCAGAAAATTCCCCCGCGATTGTATATCAATTTAAAATGGACTCTGATGGCGCGTTCTCATTTCCGTACATCAATACATCAGTGAAGTCCATTATGGGCGTTGCCGCAGAAGACATCATGCAAGATTCCTCAAAATTTCTCGGCATGGTAATTTCCGAGGATCAAAAAATGTTTCTTGAAGGTGTATTGAAATCTGCTGAATCGCTTGAATTGTACCATGCAGTTATTCGATATTTGAAAGACGGAGAGGAAAGGTGGATTGAAGCTCGCTCAACCCCGGATACGATGGAGGACGGAAGTGTGGTTTGGGATGGCTTCTTGATTGATATCACGGATAAGAAAAATGCTGAAAAAGAAAGGGATGCCTTTGAGACTCGGCTTCGGCAATCTCAAAAAATGGAATCTATCGGTACGCTTGCAGGTGGTATTGCCCATGATTTTAATAATATTCTATACCCCATAATTGGATTCGCAGAAATGCTTAAAGAAGACCTGCCTCCGGGAAGTTCTGAAAATGAAAACGCCCGGGAAATTTTTAATGCCGGAAAAAGAGGTGGTGAACTTGTCAAGCAAATCCTTGCTTTCAGCCGACAAACTGAGCATAAATTATTACCGGTTCGGTTCCAAAACACATTAACTGAAGTCTTAAAACTTACCTGTTCAACAATACCGAGCAATATCGAGATTCATCAGGAGATTCAAAAAGACTGTGGTTTGGTGATGGCGGATGCGACTCAACTGCACCAGATCGCCATGAATCTGATAACAAATGCCTATCATGCCGTAGAGAAGGCAAACGGGGGGATTTTCATACAGCTTAAAGAAGTTAAGCTTACCAATGATGAATTAAAAAATAGCCATTTGAAACCTGGCCAATATGTCATGTTATCGGTTTCTGACAATGGGATTGGTATCCCTCGGGATTGTATAAATAAAATTTTTGAACCTTATTTTACAACAAAAGAAACAGGCAAGGGGACTGGGCTTGGTCTCTCTGTTGTATATGGAATCTTGACAGAACATAAGGGAGATATAAAAGTATCCAGTGAAGTTGGTAAAGGAACGACTTTCAAGGTCTATTTGCCTTTGATGAAAAAGTCTACTGAAGCCAGTTCAACTGAAAATGTATTTAATAAACAAGCGGGTACAGAAAGCATATTATTGGTTGACGATGAAGAATCGGTTGTCCGGCTTGAGAAACAAATGCTCGAAAGACTTGGCTATCATGTGACTGCGCGATGTAATAGCTTAGAGGCTTTGGAAACTTTCAATTCTAATCCAGATGGTTATGATCTTGTGATCTCAGATATGACTATGCCAAACATGACTGGAGATCAGCTTGCACAAAAATTAATGTCCATAAGATCGGATATCCCAATTATCATTTGTACTGGATTCAGTGAACGGATAAACAAGGAGCAAGCTGAAGTTCACAAAGTAAAAGGATTTCTTATGAAACCGGTTACTAAATCTGAAATGGCTGAAATGGTTCGGAAAGTGCTGGATGAAGCCAAGGTATCATAAACCTGCTTGTAAAGAATTTTCAAATTTACTCAATCAGGCAGTAGAGGAGTTTGATCTCCTCTTGCCATATGGATGGATCAGGGGTTTCAAGAACCATGGGAATATGATCGAACCGTGGGTCGTTCATAATAAATTTAAAGGGTTCAAGCCCCAGGGATCCTTTTCCGATACACTCGTGCCTGTCCACCCGGCTTCCAAAGGCTTTTTTCGAATCGTTCAGGTGCATGGCTTTCAGAAAGCTTATACCCACAAGGTTGTCAAACTCATGGAGGGTATTTTCAAATGCATAGGCGGTCTTGATATCGTACCCGGCGCAATAGGTGTGGCAGGTATCCAGACAGACCCCGATTCGGCTTTTATCTTGGACATTGTCAATAATCCGGGCCAGGTGTTCGAATTGATGTCCCATATTGGTTCCCTGGCCAGCGGTGTTTTCGATGACCGCCGTGACGCCGGTTGTCTGGTCCAGGGCCAGGTTGATGGATTCTGCAATCCGTTCCAGGCAGTGATCGGGATCTATTTTGTTCAAATGACTTCCCGGGTGAAAGTTCAGGTATAAAAGGCCCAGTTGTTCGCAGCGCTGCATCTCATCAAGAAAGGCAATCCTTGATTTCTCAAGGGGTTCTTCTTCAGGGTGCCCCAGATTGATCAGATAGCTGTCATGGGGAAGGATGTGCCGGGAATCATAGCCAAAGCTTTTGCAGTTCTCCTTGAATTGATTGATATTTTTGTCGGTCAAAGACTTTGACACCCACCGTCTCTGGTTCCGGGTGAACATGGCAAAGGCTTTGGCCCCGATAGTTTTTGCATTTTCAGGGGCTTTTTCTGCTCCACCGCTGGCACTGACATGGGCTCCGATATACTTCATTTTTTTTATCCTTTCACCGTTTAAAGTTTCTTACCCTCAACATACCTTGCACAGATATTTCGATCATCTCCTGCATAGATAAATTTTTCAAGTCGGTCTTCCAGGCAATATCGCTGGGCAATCATAGGATCATCCTCTATAACCAGG
>JAFLJU010000041.1 GCA_022712835.1 Desulfobacteraceae bacterium | reverse complement strand
CCGTAGAAATGGGTCTGGGTTTTAAAGTTGGGTTGGGATTTCTTGAAAATATCAATAATGATTCCCGGAATATTTTCATCCGCTTCCATCAGCTTATTGCTGATAAGCGCTTGTTTCAGTGTCTTTTGGGAAATAATAGCGCTCTTTACCAAAAGATATTCAGCCCCGGTCTCCTTAAAAATTGCCCCGGCGTATAAATCAGGATCAAGGTTTTGGCCAGCCACCATGGCCCGGTACTCACAATTTTTTATCCCGATTTTATAAACCCCCTGCTCCTTTAAAACCCCTAGGTATTCTTTTACCATGTCCATAATCATCTTTTCAGTTTTAACCTGGGAAAACTGAAAATTCCCATGGAGATCCCGCTCAACCATAAGGCCGTCCCTGAAAAATGGGGGCAATTGGTTGAACAATTCGTCATCCCGAAGATTCCAGATGGGAAAGGGACTCTTGTCGATCATTCCCTGGCTGATCCATCTTAAATACTCAAGTTTTTCGTTCAATCCCGGAAAGGCTCTATGAAAATCCACATCATGGATGGTGTTGTATTCGGCAATGATTTTGTTGAGTTTTATGATGAACACCTGGATTTCATTGATAAATTCCAGAATGCCTTCGGGAATGATCATAATCCCATAATTTTTACCCACCGAAGCCCGCTTGACAATAATATCACAGATGAGTCGGGATAGATGGCGCAGGGTAATGCCAAAGGCATTGTAATCAATGGTATTATTTTTCCTTGCCTTTTCAAGGCGATCCTGGTCAACATAATCGGCCAGTTCCTCTCCGATCAAGGACAGGGTTGCATGGGTCTGGAGGGCAGATTCCAGTGTTAAGTGACTTGCCACCCGGCCCATCACCTTGCAAATATGCCAATATTTAACAGTGGACTCACAATCGGTTGACAGATTGCTGATATTCTGGGCAAACGCCCTGGCAGCACTGTGAAATCCAAAGGAGATCGCACAAAGGACATCCCCGTCATCACTTTCCACCTGGATATCTCCGTCAATGGTTTTGGGAACCCCGATCACCTTAATGCCGGACGCTTTATAATGCTGTGCCAGGAATGCGGCATTGGTGTTGGAATCATCCCCACCGATCACCACCAATGCATCCAGTCCCAATTTTTTGCAGGTTTGCAATGAAGCATCCATTTTCTTTTTGGAATCGATCTTTGTCCTACCGGTCTTGATCATGGAAAAACCACCCATATTGCGGTGGGCATCCACAAGTTCCCGGGTTATTTCCATATACCTGGAATCGATCAGTCCATCGGTGCCCATCAAAAATCCAAACACCTTTGATTCGCAATTATACCGTTTGACTTCATCATAGAGACCTGCAATCACGTTGTGCCCGCCAGGAGCGGGTCCCCCGGAAAAAACAACCCCGATATTTCGTTTCTTTGAAAAATTATTTTTCTGGGCTTCAGACGGTTGTTCATTGTGCGCGATCTTCTGAACCGTATTGTGAATGATATCCGGAAGGACCTTTAGTGCCTCCTCATCATTTGTAAAGCGATATTGCACCTGCTCTTCCAGCAGTGAGTATTCCTTGGTAAAAATCTGGATTTTTTTGGGTGAAAATAATCTTCTGGCATTGGTTTCACTATTTGTATCCGATGTGGCACTAGTTGCTATTGGATGATTCAATAAATAATCGAGTTCTATCTCAGATCCCATTCGAGCTCCTGTATCAAGTTTTCGTAAATTTTCATTGCGATTTTTCAATATTATTTTTTTATGCTATTTTTCAACAATCTGATGAAGCAATACCTGGTTTCTTCCGTTTTCTTTTGCCTTGTATACGGCGACATCTGCCCGCTCAAACACTTGCAGATAACTTGTATCCCCTTCTTGAACCTGGGTGACACCAATGCTAACGGTCACCTTAACGGTCTCATCCTTGTACAAAAATTCTATTTTTTCGATGGTCTGCCGAATCTTTTCCGCCGCCTCTTTGGCTCCAGCAGCATCGGTCTGGGGCATAATGACAACAAATTCTTCCCCACCATACCTTGCCAGCATGTCATTTCGACGTAGCAATGGGATGGATCTTTTGATAATTTCCTGGAGACACCTGTCACCAATGGCATGCCCATATCGGTCATTGATATTCTTGAACTTATCCGCATCAATTAACAAGAGGGAAAAGATGGTGCCGTATCTCAAGAACAATTCCATCTCGTCTTCAATTTTCTTATCATAGGCCCGGCGGTTAAATGAACCGGTCAGTTGATCCCGATTCAATTTTTCTTCCAGCTGTTCTGAATATTGGGTGGCCTCATTCAGTTCCTTTTTTAGTTTGGCAAACCCGGTCTTAAAAATATGCCGATTTTTTTCTGCCACGGCCTGAATCGCCTTGTCCTTTATTTGTTTAGTATTCAATGCATTTTCAATGGATGTAAGTCTTTGGGTGATCTGAATTTTCAAATCGTCCAGGCTTAAGGCCACATCCGTTGCTTTTTTCAGACCTGTCACTTCAGAATTCAAAAGAGTCTCAAACCCTGAATTGGATGAAAACAGGGAACTTGTCTGTTCATAAGAGGTGGTAAGTTTTCCCTCAATATCCAGAATCTTGCCCACAATATCCTGGACAAAGGAATTTACTTTTTCCCGATCCTGGTTGGTTTCAGCAATATAGACAAAAACCAGCTTAAAAACGCTTTCCCGGATACCGGTGATGTCCCCGGTATCGGCGGCATTTAATATTGTGTGGCTTACAGTGTCCATCCGGGATGCATATTTGCTGTCAAGAGTTGATCTAAGTGTGTTCAAAATCTCGTGATAACTTTGCTTGAATTCATCAATAAAATTATCCGAAGAAGATTTCCCTAACAAACCAAACATCCCTTTTTTCTTTTTTACCGCAACCGGTCCGATACCTTCCTTAAGCATAGCTGTTTTCAATTGCTCAAAAATATAGGCAATTTTTACAGAAGAAGCACCCTTTTTTAATGCAGTGCTCAAATCACGACATACGCTTGGAAATGCACTGTCCCCTGCTGCCAGGGTATCGATAATGAGGGGGAAATACTTTTGATAAAGCCTATCCTGGTTTTCATATTTTTCTTCAATGATATCCAGCTCTTTTAGCAGGCTATCCTTTTGAGATTGAAGTTTTTTAATCTGCTCCTTCAATCCTGCTATTTTTTCATCCAATTGAATTGCCATACGACAATTTCCCCTTCATCCAAAATTTTCTTTTCTTTATTTTTATCGGTTGGTGCTAAGAAAGTAAAGCAACAATCTCATTTATCCTTGGATCTTGCTAATTTCTCTATCTTGCTAATTTAAGTGGTCTTGTTAATTTGAGTGGTCTTGTCTTGATTCTGGATACTAAAAATTGTAAAAGATCATACACGCTTAACTTATAAACAATTTTCATATGATTTAGGGAGAAACAATTGGTTTTTAATATATTCAAAAAGAAAAGCGATGCACCAGACAATAATACGATGGAAGAAACACCAAAAGACACGGACAAGG
>JAFLJU010000040.1 GCA_022712835.1 Desulfobacteraceae bacterium | reverse complement strand
CCACAGATGATTTTAAACCACTGAAACTGAAGTCAAAACTTGTTTTATCCAGCAGACTCCTGGGGAATTTAATCTTGTCCGGGTCCGCTGTTTTGGCCATCTTTTCGATGATAGGTCCCCCGGGATAGCCCAGGTCCATCATTTTTGATACTTTGTCAAAGGCCTCACCTGCGGCATCATCCCGTGTTTGACCCATTAGTTCAAAGGAGTGGGGGGAGGTGACATGGTAAATATTGGTATGTCCCCCGGATACCACCAGGGCTATGAAGGGAAAGCGGGGAGGGTTTTCCATTAATCTCAGGGAATAAATATGGGCCTCAAGATGGTTGACCCCTGCAAGAGGAAGTTTTCTGGCCCAGGCAAAGGCCTTGGCAAATGAAAATCCCACCAAAAGGGCACCAATAAGTCCGGGGCCCCTGGTGGCGGCGACCCCATCAATCTCTTCCAGGGTGATACCGGCTTTTGTCACTGCTTCATCCACCACGGGAACAATGGCTTCTGCATGCATGCGGGAAGCCAGTTCCGGCACAACGCCACCGTATTTACAATGGGTATTTATTTGGGAATAGATGATTGAGGACAGGATGTTTGTGCCGTTTTGCACCACTGCTGCCGCGGTTTCATCGCAGGAGGATTCGATCCCGAGAATGATCATTTAAGGTTAACGGCCTATATCCATTGGGTCTGTTTCTCGTTGTTTATTCTGTCGGCGATTTCACCGATGAGATAGGATTTTTCTTCCATGGCACCCAGTCGGTCCATGACCTCTTCAACTGATTTGTCAGGCACCACTAACACCATGCCGATTCCATTATTAAAGGTCTTGTGCATCTCCGTATCTGAAACGTTGCCTTCCTTTTGCAGCAGCTGGAAAACCGGTGGGATTTCCCATGAATTTTTATGGACCAAAGCTTTACAGGAATCGGGGATAACTCGTATGATATTTTCATCAATTCCGCCACCAGTGATATGGACCAGTCCATGGATTGGCAGGTCTCTGAGCAGGCCTAAAATGCCGGGAACATAAATGATGGTCGGTTTTAAAAGTTCTTCGCCCAGGGAGGTGCCAAACTCCGGGATATGGGTGTCAACCGTGTATTTGCATTTATCAAAAAATATTTTTCGAACCAGGGAAAATCCATTGGAATGCACACCGCTTGAGGAAATACCGATCAATTTATGGCCCGGTCGGATATAGGAACCATCAATTATTTTATCGTTATCCACAATACCCACGGAAAAACCAGCCATATCATATTCTCCGGCCTGGTACATGCCCGGCATTTCAGCGGTTTCTCCGCCAATCAAGGCACATCCAGCCTGGTTACATCCCTTTGCAATTCCCTCTAGAATTTTTTCTGCAACCCCATTGTCAAGGGCTCCCATGGCAAGATAATCCAGGAAAAACAATGGCTTGGCGCCTTGGACGATGATGTCGTTGACGCACATGGCCACAAGGTCGATGCCAATGGTATCGTGTTTGTCCATTTGAAATGCGATTTTAAGCTTGGTGCCCACTCCATCGGTGGCACTGACCAACACGGGGTTTGAAATATTGGAAAGGTTTAAGGAAAAAAGGCCACCAAACCCACCTATCTCTCCCATTACACCGGATCGAGGCGTGGATTTTGCAATCTTTTTTATTCGATCAACCAACTGGTTTGCTTTGTCTATGTCAACGCCGGAATCCGCATATGTCAAGGAATCGTTCATTTAAAATCACCTTTGAAATCACATTTATTAAGTCTTCTAAAACCCTGCAACCATAAACATATTGGGCTAAAAAGTCAAAAGCTTTTTGACAGGAACTGCTATATATTGTATCTAATTCAAATTTAAAATTAGCAACTATTTCGGAGAATTTAAGATTGATGAAAACAATCAATATTGGGATTATAGGATATGGGGTTGTGGGAGCTGGGGTTGCAACCTTACTCACCCAGAAAAAAGAATTATTGGAAGCCAGGATAGGGGCTCGTTTAACCCTTAAGACCATTGCTGATATTGATATCACCACAGACCGGGGGGTTGTGCTGGGAACAACCTTGCTAGTAAATGATGCCCTGGCGGTTATCAATGACCCGGAAATTGATATTATTGTGGAACTGATTGGGGGGGATACCATTGCAAAACAGTTTACCCTCAAAGCTCTTGAAAATGGCAAACATGTGGTGACGGCCAATAAGGCCCTTTTGGCAGGTCATGGCAATGAGTTGGTGAAAATGGCACGCAAAAACAGGGTGGATCTGGGGTTTGAAGCAAGCTGCGGTGGGTGTATGCCCATTATCAAATCCCTGAGAGAATCCCTGGTGGCCAATAATATTTTATCCATGTCCGGTATTTTGAACGGTACCTGCAATTATATATTGACCAAAATTTCCCAGGACGGGTCCCTGTTTGAAGATGCCCTGAAAGATGCCCAAAAATTGGGGTTTGCAGAGGCAGAACCCTCTTTGGATGTGGATGGCCATGACACGGCCCATAAACTGGCAATTTTAAATTCCCTGGCCCACGGCATGGAGATCAATTTAAAGGATATCCATGTGGAAGGCATCCGGAACATAACCCCGGTTGACATCGAGTTTGCCCGTTCCTTTGGGTATACCATTAAACTGCTGGCCATCGGAAAGATCCATGGAGATCATGTGGAAGCCCGTGTGCATCCCACCATGATTTCAAATGCCAACCCCTTGTCCCATGTAGACCATTCCATGAATGCCATTGCCATTGATGCCGATGCCACGGGCAAGATTATGCTCTACGGGCATGGGGCTGGTATGATGCCCACGGCAAGCGCCGTATTAAGTGATATTGCCGATATTGCCAGAAACATTCTTTCAAATACCAGCCGCCGGGTGCCCATATTGGGATATCCCGAAGACAATATCAAACTCATCCCCATTTTGCCTATGGATGAGCTGCATACAAGATATTATTTGCGGTTTGAGGCCAAGGATCATCCCGGGGTTCTGTCACAAATTTCCGGTATTTTGGGTGAAAATGATATCAGCATCAAATCGGTTCACCAGAAGGGCCGGCAAAGCAATGGAAAGGTGCCTGTGGTAATGATCACGCATATGGCAAAGGAAGCATCGGTTCAAAGGGCCTTGACCCTGATATCTGCCACCGACTCTGTGGTGGGAGATCCCATTGTCATTCGAATTGAAGAAGATGCGTGAGCCTATACTATAAAGACCAGACTATAAAGACCAGGCCCTAAAGAAAAGGCCCCAATAAATAGGCCCTTAAAGAATAGACCCTAAAGCATAAGCCCAGGAGCAAAACCATGAAAATACTTGTCGCAGATCTGGAAGGGGTGTTTTTACCTGAAATTTGGATCAATGTTGCCCTAAAAACGGGAATAGAGGAATTAAAACTCACCACCAGGGATATTAGTGACTATGATGTGCTGATGACCAAGCGATTGTCCATCCTAAAGGAAAACAATTTGAAAATCCAGGATATCAGGGCGGTGATATCCACCCTAGAACCCCTGGATGGGGCAAAACAAATGCTGGATTGGATTCGGGATCAAACCCAGATTATTATCCTTTCAGACACCTTTGAGGAGTTTGCAAAGCCCCTGATGGCAAAACTTGGGTTTCCGGCCTTGCTCTGCCACAATCTGACCATTGATGGAGCCGGTAATATTACCAACTAC
Organism: Desulfobacteraceae bacterium; assembly: GCA_022712835.1. The sequence continues at coordinate 1,282 of JAFLJU010000040.1, read as the reverse complement.
AATCTCAGGATTGACAACCAGAAAGCCCGGGCTGTCAAGGCATTAAAGGAATTGAACTATAATGTCACAGCCTTTGGAGATTCCTATAATGATATTGAGATGATTCAGGAAGCCGATCAGGGATTTTTCTTTTGTCCGCCAGCCTCCTGTGAGACAGATTTCCCAGAGATACCGGTTGCAAAGACCTATGATGAACTTAAAACCATGATTCAATCGGTATTGGATAAATAATGCTGAGCATTGATCAATTTAAACAGATCCGGGTACTTGTCATTGGAGATTTGATGATTGACGAGTACCTCTGGGGCAGTGTGGACAGAATCTCACCGGAAGCACCGGTTCCGGTGGTGTGCATCGAGACTGAAAGCCAAACCCTGGGGGGGGCTGGAAATGTCATCAACAATTTGACCGCCATGGGTGCCACGGTATTTCCTATTGGCACCGCCGGAACCGGCAAGGCTGGGTTGATGATCTATGAAAAGCTGACGGAGCTTGGGGTTGAAACCGAGGGGATTGTCAGTGAACCGGATCGGCCGACCACCCGGAAAACCCGTGTCATTGCTTCCAACCAGCAGGTGCTTAGGATTGACAAAGAGATAAAAACACAAATCACGGATTCCACCCTGGAAAAATTGATGGTCATCATTGGAAAGAAAATGGGGGATGTGGATGTGGTAATTATCTCCGATTATGACAAAGGCTTGGTGACAAAACAGCTTGTGGAAAAAACAGTGGCCCTTGCCCAGGATCACAACCTGCTTACCCTTGCGGATCCCAAAGCCTTGAGTTTCTTAAAATATGCCGGGGTCTCGGTGATCACCCCCAACAAAAAAGAGGCCGCTCTTGCTGCCAATATGGAAATTTCCACCCAGGAGGATCTATCTGAGGCTGGCAAAAAATTAATGGATCAGGCCGGGATAGACCGCTTGCTCATCACCTGTGGAAAAGACGGGATGGCCCTGTTTGAAAAAGGAACGCCCCCCCGGGTGATCGCCTCAAAAGCCCGTCAGGTCTTTGATGTCTCCGGTGCCGGAGACACAGTTATCTCCTTGTTGGGGCTGGGTCTGGCCACGGGTGCAAGTTTTCATGATGCCGCCATGGTGGCCAATGTGGCCGCCGGGATAGTGGTGGCCAAAGTGGGTACGGCAACGGCTTCCCTTGGGGAACTTAAACAGGCTTTGGACAATTAATAAATAAGTCTTGACTTGATAAGCGTTTTGGCCTATCTTAGTCTGGTTGTTGCGGGGTGGAGCAGTCTGGTAGCTCGTCGGGCTCATAACCC
>JAFLJU010000590.1 GCA_022712835.1 Desulfobacteraceae bacterium | reverse complement strand
CCATAGGTTTCAAGGACAAAATCAATGTCCTTGTCGCCCCGGCCGGACAGGTTTATCAGAATGGTTTTTCCTTTCCCGGCTTCCTTTGCAAGCTTCACGGCATAGGCCACAGCATGGGCGCTTTCAATGGCGGGAATAATGCCATCGGTTCTGGATAATTCAAAAAAAGCATCAATAGCATCCGTGTCCGAGGCGGTTACATAGGTGACCCGGCCAATATCCTTGAGCAGGCTGTGCTGGGGACCGACACCCGGGTAATCCAGGCCGCTGGCAACTGAATAGACCGGTAGGGGGTCGCCTGCGTCATCCTGGAGAAGATAGGAATGAAATCCGTGGAGAACACCGGGTTTGCCAAGGGTGAGGGTGGCGGCATGGTCGCCGTCCTTAAATCCCCGGCCGGATGGTTCCACACCATAAATGTTCACGTTCTTATCTTTGAGAAAGGCGGTGAACAGTCCAATGGCATTGGAACCGCCCCCTACACAGGCCACTAAATTGTCCGGAAGTTTTCCGGTCATTTCCTGGAACTGCTCCCTGGCTTCTATTCCCACGATTTCCTGGAAATCTCTTACCATCATGGGAAACGGGTGGGGACCCACCACAGATCCGATGGCATAGAGCTGGGTGACAGGATCTTCCAGATAGGCTTCAAAGGCTGCATCCACAGCATCTTTCAATGTTTTTGTTCCCCGGCTGACCGGTATGACCCGGGCGCCCAGAATTTTCATTCTCACCACGTTGGGGTGTTCTTTTTTTATATCAACCTCACCCATGTAAATATCACATTCAAGCCCCACCAGGGTGGCAGCGGTTGCCAGGGCAACGCCGTGCTGGCCGGCACCTGTTTCGGCGATGAGTTTTTTCTTGCCCATGCGTTTGGCCAAAAGGGCTTCCCCTAAGCAATGGTTGATTTTGTGGGCACCGGTGTGGTTCAGATCTTCCCGTTTCAGATAAATATCGGCACCCCCGGTTTTTTGGGACAGATTTTTTGCATAAAATATCGGGGAGGGACGGCCGGTGAAGTGCTTGTGCAAGTCATTTAACTCGGCAATAAAGGCGTCATCATTTTTAATGGCTTCATAACTTTGGGTAATTTCATCCAGGATGACCTGAAGTTGCTCGGGTACATAGCTACCGCCGTATTTGCCAAATCTACCTTCCTTGTCGGGTAAGGCCATTTTCTCAAGTTCCTGGGTTTTTTCCGCCATGGGATATCTCCTTTGCATTGCCATTCATAATATGTTTTGTTTCTTTAGACAGAAACATATACAAAAGACACCTGAAAATTGCAAGGGGTTTTACACAAAAAACGCCCCTGAAAGGAAATTTTTTTCAGGGGCGGTAAGTAATGAGTTCAGGGGGGGGGCAAGCCCTGATGTGAAAATTTTATTTAGGACGTAATCAGTTTAAAATTAGATCCTTCGGGATGATCCTGTTTAAATTGGGCCACCCGGTTTTCAAGTTCCTGGAACCGGTCCTGGCCGGTAAGGGAAACACAGGCCCTTAATCCTTCATGGCGGTCACTGCCCGTGGTGGTCAGCGAGATGGCAGAGATCCCGTAATACAGCAGTTCCTCCACCAGTTCCACCCCGGTAAATCCGGGAAATGAAATGGTAAAATAGAATCCATCGGCAATCTTTTGATCGCCATCCATGTCATAGACGATTTTGAATCCGTTTTCCACAAACAGGCGTTTCATGATAGCAGCCCTGTCTCCGTATTCTTTGACGCTGTCCACAAAATTATACTCGCCGTTGTTAACCGCCTTTAAGAGGCCGTAAAGCCCGTATTGGTTGGAATGGGATACGCCGGAGCTCACGGCGTACATGGCGCCGAATATATAGGCATGTCCAAATTTGTCGCTGCCGAACCACTCCTTTAATCCCTCCCAGGTTGAGGTGAATAATTTGTCGGGAATGGCGGTCATGCCGATGCGCTGGCCTGCCAGGGAAAAGGATTTTGAGCTGGAAATCAACAGGATATAATTGTCAGTGTATTTAGCCACCGTCGGAATAAAGGGTGACTTGCCGGAAGCGGAGTAGTCCTGTCTGAAATCCATGCCAAAATAAGCCAGGTCTTCCATGACAATACAATCATATTTTGTGGCAAGTTCACCAATGATCGCAAGTTCCTGGTCGGTGAAACAGATCCAGGACGGATTGTTGGGGTTGGAATACATCAGGGATGCCACATCCCCTTTTTTAAGGTAGCTTTCCAGTTTGTCCCTAAGTTTTTCTCCCCTGAATTCATAGACATCAAAATGGTCGCAGGGCACCCCGAGAACCTTGGCCTGTAGTTTGTTCACGGGAAATCCAGGATCAATGAATAAAACCCTGTTTTTTCCCTTTGTTCGCCGGGTGGTGCACATCATGGCCAGGAAACAGCCCTGCATGGATCCCACTGTTGGAAAGCAGGAGATAGGGGGGATCTTCACATCCATGAAGTTTTTAACAAATGTGGAGATTTCCTGTTTCAATTCAGGAATTCCGTCAAAGGGCGGATATTTGGAGCCCACACCCTTTTTGAGAGCTTCTATCTCGGCATCCACGGCAATTTTAGGGGGATCTAACCCTGGCACCCCCATCTCCATTCGGATAAAGCGTTCTCCCGATGCCGCCTCAATGTTGTTGACAATTCGATTTAATTCACGGATGGAGGCAAGGCCCACGGATTCAGGCCCTGAGGCGGTGATTTCATTTTTTACGATGGTTCGGTCAATTGGGGTTTTAAGGGGAGTTTTCATGGGGGACTCCTGGTTGCTGGATGTAAAGTTGATTAATTATCTGATCAAATATGGCCGGTTTGATAGTAGGGCCTTATTTTGCCTTTTGCAAGATAAATTGCAAGATTAAATTGAAGACTCATTTTTTTCAATATATTTTTTCAAGGCCTTTCTCGTGGTGTCAAAGGCAAGCCGGTCCCAGGGGATATCCTCGGGTTTAAATTCATCAATGGACATGGATTCGTGGCAGGGCCGTATAATGCCGCCGGTGATATGGCTCTGGTATACGATGATGATGTTGGCTTCCCCGGGGTAGGAATAATTGCCCAGGAGGCAATCAATGGTGGATATCAGTCCGGTTTCTTCAAAGAATTCACGCTTGGCCGCGTCTTCAAGGGTCTCTCCTCTGTCCACAAATCCTCCCGGAAGTACCCAATATCCTTTCCTCGGATTTTTATTCCGTCGTTGCAGAACAATTCCCCTGGGGGTTTGAGCAATGGTACAGGCAACCAGTTTGGGATCAATGTAAAAAATAAACTGGCACTCCCGGCATACAAGTCTCTGGGGTTCGTTCTGGAGAAGACGCTTTTTTTCAAATTTCCCCCGGCACAGAGGACAAAATTTATAGGTACTATTTTTGTTCATCATTCGTTGGATCCTAACTAAAATCACTTGAGTGTTCGGGTCAATTTAACCCAATCAAATTAACAAGGCCCATAATGGTATATATTCCGGTGGAAGGCAAATATATTTTAAAATTCAAATTTGCCGGGAAAAACCTCCCGGGGATATCCCAGGGAAGGCCCAGAAATTTAGAGAGATATTTAGTTTGCCATTTTGACCCATTTAAAATAACCTGATGCGTCTTTCAATCTAAAAGGAACCTTTATGAGATTTCGCAAATCCTATACATTTGACCACGGCATCAAGGGATTCAAGCTGGGCTGGTCCCCGGCCGGGCCTCCTTTGATGACGGTATATGTTTATCTCTTTGACCAGACCATGATCGATTCGGGTCAATCCCATATGGAACGAGAGGTGATTGCCATTGCTAGGAAAAACCGGGTGGAAAAGATTTTTTTAACCCACCACCATGAAGACCATTCCGGAAACGGGGCCATGGTCCACAAACTCCTTGGGACAAAGGTGTGGGGTCATCCAAAAACCTGTGAAAAGTTGAAAACCCCCTTTGGGATAATGCCCTACCAGAAATATGTCTGGGGCAGGAGTACGCCCCTTGATGTCAGTGTTTTACCGGCATCCGTGGAAACAAGTTTGGGTAAGATGATCCCCCTTCACACCCCGGGACATGCAAAAGATCATGTGGTATATTTTTTACCGGAAAAAGGCGTGGTGTTTTCAGGGGATCTGTATCTGGCAGATTACATCCGGTATTTCAGGGCTGATGAAGATATGGGTCTCCAGATTGACAGCTTGAAAAAGTTGCTGGCCCTTGATTTTGAAACCCTGCTTTGCAGTCACAATCCCCGGCAGAAAAATGGCCGACAGCATATCCAGGCCAAACTTGAGTTTCTGGAAAATCTCTATGGGAATATTATCGGATTGTGGAAAACCGGAATCCCCTCAAAGGAGATCTTCAAAAGCTTAAAATTAAAAGAAGATTATTTTACCAAGTGTTTTTGTTTTGGTAATGTCAGTATGTTCAACGGGGTGACATCCGCCATCCGGCACCATGACCAAAAGGGGGATTAGTCCTTGCCGGCGGCCTTGGTTTTCTTCTGCATTTTTTTATTAAACCGTTCCACATGATCCCTGATAATGTCTGCCGCCGTTGCACTGTCATGGATTTTCATGGCATCGATTATTTTTTTAAAATCGTTAAGATTTTCCAGGGTTCTTTCGTGATTCATGGGAAGATAGGATTCGTAATATTGATGAATATTGTCGTGGATACTTTTTTGGACAAACTGGAAAACAGGGTTTTGGGACATGATGCCAATGTAGGTGTGCATGGTTTCGTCGGTTTTTAAAAAGTTTTCCCAGTCTTCTGCCTTAAAATAGGCTTCCGCCTTTTTATAAAGATGTTCCATTTTGTCTATGTCTTCAGGGGTGGCCCTTTGGGCGGCCAATTCCACAATGCTGCCTTCAATTTTAATTCGAAACTCAGCCAGATGTGAAAGAGAGACACCGCCGGAGCGGATTAAAAGCGCCAGGGATTCCACAATCGGGTCGGCATCTATCTGTTTTACAATGGCACCACCGGCAACTCCTAACTTGATTTCAATGAGTCCCTTTTGTTCCAGCACCCGCAAGGCTTCCCTCAGGGTGCCCCGGCTGGTGTTGAACATATCCTTGAGATCCCGTTCCGCCGGAAGCTTACGGCCAGGTTCCAGCTCTCCGGATAGAATGGCCTCTTGTATCTGTTCGACCACATCCTGGAATACTCGGTTTTGCTTGGCTTTCTTAAACATTCAAGATCCTGATAATTTTTATTTAAAGTGTTCGATGCCGGAAAAATCTCTTTGTATATCAAAGTGTTTTAAAACATCTAAATCTTCCTGTGTCAATTCATAAGTCACTATTCTCGCTAATAATTCACCCAGTCCCGGTCCCATCATATACCCCTGACCGCACATACCCACGGCATTAATAAAATTGGGGATGGTTTTATTCGCTCCCACAATAGGGAACCCGTCGGGTGTCATGGGATATTGTCCCCGCCAGGTGCGTCTGACCTTCAGGTTGGCAAGTTTAGGGAACAGGCGGACCATGCGTTTGGCCACCTGGGGCAGGAAGGTGGAGGTGGATTCAGAGGCGGTGCCCGTGATCAGGTGTGTGGGGGTCAGGCAGAAGATGACCTGCCCCTCATTGTTTTGATAAAAATAATAATTGGACGAGTCTGCGGTGGCCGGATCCCGGGCGGGCCGTAGATCCACGATCATGGGGCCGAAAAAACGCTGGACCGGTTCTGTGATTGCTCCTTCATGGCTGTCGGGGGTAACCGGCAGGTCTAACCCCACCATCTGTCCGATCTGCCTGGCGAAATTGCCAGCCGCATTGATCACCTTGGCTGTGGTGTAGCATCCTTTGTCCGTTGTGACCTGAACCTGATGGTTCCCCTGGATCTCAATATGGGTGACCTTTTCGTTAAATCGATATTGGGCACCCTGTTCACGGCTTTTAAAATAAAAAGCATTGATGGCCAGTAGGGGAGAGGCAGAGCCGTCTTTGGGTGAATAGGTGCTTCCTTTCAAATTTTCCATGTTGATACCCGGAACCAGCGCCTGGTATTCTTTTGGTTCAAGCCAGTCAATATCCATGTGAAAGGATTTTTGGATGACCATCAGCTCCTTTAGCTTTTTAGCATCTGCATCCGTATAGGCAGGAAAGCTGTATCCGTTTTGAATCCAGCCGATGTCATCCCCATGGATCTCTTGCCAGGTGGAGAAAATGTCAATGCTTCGCTGGCAGATGGCAATCTTTCCCTTGTCCGAATGGGTGGCCCGGATGCCGCCAATGGCGCATTTGTTCTGTCCCTGGCCGGGGGATGCCTTTGCATCAATGACCAATACCTTGATTTTTTTTTGGGCCAGGGCCAAGGCGGCTGGAACCCCTACTGATCCGGCACCGATAATGATGACATCAAACGTAGTCGTAATAGGTTTCATGATTTGCCTCCATTGGCAAATTTGCCCAAAGGCACCTCAATATAAAGGGGGCGTCGTACATTTTTGACAATTGCTTCCCGGGTTATTTTTTCTGCCATAAATATCTGGTTCATCAGGTTCTCACAGGTTTTATACCCGCAGGGGCCCATGCCCGACCGGGTGATGGCTTTTATCTGGTTCATGTCGGTGGCACCCTGGCGAACCAGGTCACGGATTTGCCCGGCGGTCACCCGTTCGCAAAGGCAGACGATCTCATCGTCCTGGATCTGGTCATGGGGGATTTCTTCGGTAATCCCTTCACCCACAGCCTTGTCCTGGATGGTAAATCCCACCACCTGTTTGGCAATGGGTTTTGCCACTCTAACCCGGACAATCCAGGTATGATCGCTTTCCTTGGTGGGCCGGGCGCCTAAAACCGTGTAGCTGCCAAGATCATTGCCGTCCACATCCACACAAGCGATGGTATCCGCTTTTTGTACCTGGATGTTGGAGATTTCATAGGGCAGGAACACCACCGGGTTTTCCGGATCTTTCCGAAAATCCACCAGGGTGATGGCAAGGCCCGGGCAAATGGTCAGGCATTTCATGCAGCCTTTGCAGTTTCCGTCAAACAGAGGGCGACCCTTGATGGGGTCCCCGGCCATGGTGATGGATTTTTCCGGGCACACCGTGCTGCAGGGGTTGCAGGGAATCTCCTGTTTGCAGTGGATCACGGGAAAAATGCCCGTTTCTGATGACGGGGTGATAAGCTCCTGAACAGGGCCGGGATGGGATTTTAAAATGTCGGCCTTTTCATACCAGGAGGTGGGGATCTCCTTTGCCTTAGGGTTGATCTGTTGGACAATTTTTAAACCCGTTATTTTTCCATTGAACATGGCCGATGAGGCTTCGGCGATCTGGGCGGCATCTCCTGCGTCAAAAATCTTGATGCCAGCGGCCTCGGCTTCCTGGGTAAATTCAGATACCGATTCAAGTCCCACGGCAATGAGAATGGTGTCGCATTCAAAGGTTTTTGCGGTTCCCTTAATGGGGGCAAAATGTTTATCTATTTTTGTAATGGTCACCGAAGAAACCGATTCACGGCCGTTGGCTGCAATGATGGAATGGGAGGTGTAAATGGGAACCCCCAGGCGCTTGAGCTTATCTTCATGAACCTTGTACCCCCCGCACTGGGGAAGGGCTTCTGCAAGTCCCACCACCTGGATGCCGGCCTGGAGGGCGTGGTAGCCAGCAATGATGCCTACATTACCGCCACCGATGATGAAAAGGCGCTTGGTGGGTTTGATAAGATCTCTGTTCACAAGTGTTTGGAAGGCACCGGCGCCGTATACCCCTGCAAGGGAGTTGCCTTTGAAACGCAGGAATTTTTCCCGGGCCCCGGCTGCATTTAAAATGATGTCCGGGCTCACGATTTTATAGACCCCGTCCTTTAGAATGCCCACCTTTTTGTCATGGAACACATAGAGGGCGGTGCTGTTGGTCCAGACATCAATGCAGGCACTTTTTTTGACTTTTTCGGCCAGCATCCGGCCGATATCCATGCCCCGCATGCCAGCATAGGAATCCTCAACAGATCCGAAAAATTTATGGGTCTGCAAGACCAATTTGCCGCCCAATTCGTCCTTGTCATCCACTAAAATGGTCGAGATGCCGTTTTCTTCCAGCTGGATGGCAGCGGATAGTCCGGCAGGTCCACCGCCAATGATGAGCACTTTGGTTGTCAGGTGTTCAATGTCGGAAATCTGCGGGGTGGTATCCACTTCGGGAAGCTTGGGTAGGCCTTCAACACTTTCGACGATCATGTTTTGGGTCACCTGTGTCATGCAGGCTTTGACGGGAATCCCGTTGGCAATAACCGTGCATTTGGCACATTGGCCATTGGCACAGAAAATTCCCTGGGCAGAGCCATCTTTGGGGTGGTGGCCGAATATTTTTATGTTGTTGGCAAACAGGGCCGAGGAAATCACCTCTCCTTTGCCGGCGGAAAGGGGGGTTTTGTTCCAGTAAAACAAAATGGTTTCCCGTTCCGGCACCCCAAGCACCGGGTGGGTTGTAATTCGATTCATACTCTCTCCTGACGTTATCAAAAACAGCCATGGGCATATTGTCATTGGTTGAATGTAATGGTTAAACCATTACAAAATGTTTGTCAATAAATTTTTCCCCGAAGAAAGCCAAAGAGATCTTGCCGGGTGGTTTGAACACAAAATCAGCCGACCTCTCCATCTGTTTGATGCCCTTGGTGGTGGGAAAAAATTATTTTACGGAACGGTTTTTCTTTTTTAAGGGTTTGGGGTTTTTAAATGGTCTGGGATTTTTTTTCTGGAAGAGTTTGGGTTTGGCCGTTACCATCTGTTTTTGTTTCTCTTTGCCCGGAAGATTTTTTTCCACAAAAATGGTTTTCAGGGTAAAGGGGTCCATTCCCGTATAATACATGAGGGTGGAAAAGGTGGAGGGGGTTGGGGTGAAAATCTGAACCTGTTCCGGGTTGATGTTCAGCTTTTCAGAAGTGAATTTTTTTAACTGGGCCATCGCCTTGATATCACATCCGGGGTGGGCGGCAATGAGATAATAGGTTAAAAATTGTTTTTTGTCTGATTGCTTGGACATTTGGTCAAAGGACTGCTTAAAGGCAAGCAGATCGTCTGTTCCGGGTTTGCCCATGAGATCGAGGACTCGTTTATCCGTATGTTCCGGTGCCACCTTCATCTGACCGGAAACATTGTCCTTTACAAGTTTTGTCAGATAGGTGTTACCCTGTTTTTTATCATTTAAAATCAGGTCATACCGGATGCCGGAGTTGATAAATACTTTTTTAACCCCTGGCAGGCGTTCCAGCTGTTGAATCAAACGAATCTGGGGGGAATGGTCAGGCATCAGGGTTTTGCAGGTGGTGGGAAAAAGGCAGCGCTTGTCAATGCAGGCCCCTTTTTTTAACTTTTTCTTGCATTCATACCCATACATATTGGCGGTGGGGCCACCCAGATCAAGGATATACCCTTTGAAATCCTTGTCCTTTGTAAACCTCTTTGCCTCGGCCAGGATAGAGGCTTGGCTTCGGTGTCTCACGGTTCTGCCCTGGTGGACCGTGATGGCACAAAAATTACATTCCCCATAGCACCCATAATGGGTGGGGATGGAAAATCGGATGGTCTCAAGGGCCCGTACTTGCCCCTTAGGCTTATGATAGGGGTGAAGATCCCGTTCATAATCAAGATCATGAATGGCATCCAGTTCTGCTGTGGTGCTGTAGCGTTCCGGCGGGTTCAGGACCATAAACCTGTCATTGTGCTGCTGGCAGATCCCCTTTGCCGTGATGGGATCTGTGTTGGCATAAAAAAGTTTAAAGCTTTCAATATACTGGCGTTTGTCCTTTTGAACCGTTTCAAAGGAGGGCAGTTCAATTCCCTTTTTTCCTTTTGAGATATATCCGATTCCCGGGATGTCACAGGTTTCCTGTCCGTTGTTCAAGGCCGCGGCAAGATTGAGTATGCTGGCATGGGCCATTCCATATACCAAAAAATCTGCCCGGGCATCAAAGAGGATAGCGCGCCGGATTTTGTTGGACCAGAAATCATAATGGGCAATCCGCCGCAGGCTTGCCTCAATTCCCCCCAGAACAAGGGGAACGTCTGAGGGGCAGTACCGCCGGATCAGGTTGGCATAGGCAATGACCGCCCGGTCCGGCCGGCAATCGTTGATGCCGCCGGGGGTGTAATCGTCCTTTTGCCGTCTTTTTTTAGATGCCGTATAATTGGCCACCATGGAATCCACCGCCCCTGCGGTAATCCCCCAGAAAAGCCTGGGCTGGCCCAGCCGGGAAATATCCTTTCCGCTTTCCATATCCGGCTGGGCAATGATGCCCACCTTATATCCCTTGTCCGCAAGCACCTTGCCGATGAGGCTGACCCCCATGAAGGGGGAGTCAATATAGGCGTCTCCTGTGACCAGAATAATGTCCAGCTGTTTGATACCAAGTTTTTTCAACTCGCTTGGGGTGGTGGGGAGAAACATGGGGTTTTATTCGGCTCCGCAAGGGTTAACTAAAAATTTCATACCCCATCAGTATACTAAACAAAGCGGCTTAATTCAATTGCCGGTTCTGACGGTTCAGAACAATCCAAATAAAATCGTGGGGATATTTAAAAATAGAACGATTATTGACAAATATCAACCATTGGATCAAACCACAGTTCTCTTCTTTTCTCCACGGATTCGGGGATGGGTAAATGGTATTCTAATTTAAATATTTTCCTGTTTCTGAGATTGGCTTTTTCAATGGAAGATTTATTATACTTACAAAAAGTTTTATTGAATGAATCGTCTTTGATCATCATATTGAAGCCTGTTTCTAATCTGTCATGGAGGTCTACACGCTGTTTTGAAGTAAAAAGATAGATTGGATGCCTGTAAGACAAGGCAATGTTCTGCTCAACGCTCATGTCTGGATAAAGTTTTTTTCGATCCTCTAATTCTGGAAAAGCCTCATTAATTCCACGGGAGAAATAATCAAAGCGTTTTGCTGAGAGCATTTTGAACAATCCTTCATAATTGTATCCTATCACATAGTTTAATTTGTTCAGCTCAAAAACACCTTGATCCATCCACCCAAGTCCGATGCCGTTTGATAGTTTTCGTAAATCATCTAAGGTCATACTTTTGGTGAATTTGTTTTTTGAATCATTCCTGATTAAAAAAACTCGATATCCGACAATCCCTTTTTGAATAGGAATATAAATGGGTAAAAGTTCTTTTTCTATTTTTTTATTGGTGTCTATCCAGACTATATTGATATGATCCTTTTGATTTTTTTTGATATCCGCAACTTGTCTTAATGGATTTATGACATAGTTGGCTGGTTTTAGAATAAACGGCCCATGTGTCTTTTCTGTTTTTTGGAGTGAAAGTCTTATGAGTTCAACCACCTCTTTACGTCTTGTATCTATTGAAGATTGACCTTTGGGGTAGATAACAATCAATGGACCAGCATAGGCACAACATGCAGAAATCAGGACAATCGCTGCAAGCAAAGTTCTCATTTGAAATTTTCCTTTAAGGGCTGTTCCCGAATTAAAAATTTAACCACGCCATGCTTGACGACATTAGAACGACAACCCTGAATCTCTTTCCAATTTGCATCGCGCACCTTCATTAAAGAGATGTGTAAACCAAAGAATTTGAAACATCGCAGTCTCTTTGTTCGGCTATTTTTAACGCTGCCGTAATGGCGTATAGACCCTTTTCATCTATTCCTACAGCCACTTGTCGTTTGTCTTTAAAAATCATTAATAGATAAACCACGGGAAGCACAGAGGTAACTTTCTCAGCAATCGTCGGCATCTCTTTTATCGATTCAAGCTGGTCTAAATCAAAACCAACCATTCTTTTCTCAATGAGTCGTTCTCTTAAGTTTGGATTTACCCAGAACCGATTTTTGACTTCATCAAGCGTTGCCATTCGACACTGATGTTTTTTATCAACATAAAATATCTTCATTTTTAATCTCCTGCTTTTATATGAAACGCTGTCCAATGTATTGCAATTATAAAAGTTTCATTTTTCGTTGTGTAGGAGCAAATACCATGCTCCGGCCTCGGTTATTCGATAACCTAAGTTTGAAACATTTCAGACCTTGTCTTTCAGTTTTTGTTTAAGGTTCCAGATTCTCATTGCCCCAAGCATCGCCATCTGTAACACCTCTTCATCGGAGAGTTGGTAACCTTTATCGTTCTTTGCCGCCCGAACAACTTTACAGGACAGCCGGGTCCTGGGTTTGTTCACCAGGATAAC
>JAFLJU010000390.1 GCA_022712835.1 Desulfobacteraceae bacterium | reverse complement strand
GGCATCAATCCTGTTTCCGTGATTATCCCCACCCTTCTCTTTGTCATGGGGGCCACGGAAGATATCCATTTGCTCAGTGAATACATGCATGAACTGGAAAACGGGAAAGCCAAGTTTACGGCCATTTTAAACATGGCCGTTAAAAGCGGAACCGCCATTCTTCTTACCTCCATGACCACTTTCTTAGGGTTTGCCACCATTGCCCCCAATTCCATTCCCATGCTCAGGGAATTCGGTATTACCGCAGCCTTTGGTATTGCCATTAATTTTATTCTCACCATTCTGACCGTTCCCACTATTTTAAGATTTTATAAGACACCCAAGGTCAGTACCAAAAAAGAGAGCCGCCCCATAAAATATTTCAGACGGTTTTTGTTCACCAGTATCACCCAATACCGCTATGTGGTGATGGGGCTTTTTGTCCTTGTCATGGGTTTGTCGGTGTGGGGGGTGCAGCAGGTGTATATTGAAACCGACTATGTGAAGTTTTTCAAGGATGATGCAGATGTGCCGGTGTTGTTTGAAAAATTGAAAAAAGATCTGGTGGGGGGAACCAATTTCATGGTGGTAGTGGAATCAAAGACACCTGATGCATTCCAGACCCATGAAAATTTGATCCACGTAGGCCGTCTCTATGATTATCTCAACAAACACCACGGCAAGGCCGTGGGGTATGTGGACATGGTCAGAAAAACCCACCAGGAAATGAATGACGGTAACCAGGCATTTTTCAAAATCCCCAAAAACAATGACCTCATTGCCCAGTACAACCTTATGATGGATGCGGACAATCTTTCCCGGTTTGTGAACCATGACTTTACAAAAACCAGTATGCTGGTGAGGACCCGGGCTGCCGGAACCCAGGAAATCATGGCTGCCTACGATGACATCAACACCTTTGTCAGAGAGAATCTTACAAAGGATCTGGACTACCATGTCACCGGTGAAATGATCGTGGTGGCAAAGGCCTCCAATACCATTACCCGGGAAGTGGTGCTGAACTTGGGGTATATGTTCATTGCCATTTTTCTCTTTATTTCAGTTTTATTTCTTTCCCTCAAGGCCGGGGCTCTGGCCATGATACCCAATGTACTGCCTGTGGTGGTGAATTTCGGGATCATGGGATTCTTAGGAATCCCTTTGAGTACGGCCACCTTTCCTGTGGCAATCATTGCCCTGGGTATTGCCGTGGACGACACCATCCATTTCATGGTCCGATATGCAGGCGAACTTAAAAAATCAGATTCCAATGAAATTGCTATCATGAACACCCTGCGCATGGAAATCCGGCCGATTTTGTCCACCTCCGCAGCCCTGATTGCAGGGTTCTCCATGCTGTTGTTTGCAAAGTTCGGTTCCACCGTCCAGTTTGGAAAGCTGGCAGCCCTGTGTATGTTCACGGCATTGATTTCTGACCTTCTGATCACCCCGCTGCTCTTGATCAAAATTCCCATTATCTCTCCTGTGGATATGCTCCAGACCTATATTGGAAAAAAGCTGGATTTTAAGACTTGTAAGCTGCTGGAAGGTCTTAAAAAGGGGGAGATTCGCAGAATACTGACCATGGGGGAGATAAAAATTCTCTCCCAGGGCGAGCAGTTTATTACCCAGGGGGAAGAGAGCCATAACATGGTGCTTATTTTGGAAGGGCGGGTGGATGTGGTCCAGGAAGAGACCCGGAAACGTCTGGGCACCATGCAGGCCGGAGATATTGTGGGAGAGATGGGTTTTTTAACCGGGGAGGCCCGGTCTGCAACCGTGGTCACCCAATCGGAAACAGAGGTGTTTGAGATCAATGAGAAATTGATTCAATTGGTTGCCAAACGGTTTCCCAAGATCGGTACTAAATTGTTTTTTAATATATCCCGGATTTTGTCCCAGCGCTTAAAGGATAGTAATATCCGTCGGCAGTAGGATATTCTGGCTGATAGTTGATTTTTTTTGCTCTTTGGAATCACAACAGTCATCAACAAGCAACCACGCAGGTTCTGGGACTGTTTATTGTCGCTATGGGACTTTAGTTTATTCTGGGAGGGGTATAAATGAAGAGGGATAAAACACCGGAAAACAAAAAACTATTAATTGAAAAACAGCAGCACTGGGCACTGGAGAGGACTCGCCTGGCCAAGGAAAGAACATTTGCCGCCTGGCTCAGGACCGGACTTGCTTCAGCCATTGCTGGCCTGGGAATAGTCAAGCTCCTGCCCGACCTGAGGCCGGAATGGATAGGCAAGTCCATCGGCCTCCTGCTTGTATTATCCAGTGCCCTGGCGTTTATCCTGGGATTCAGGACCTATTATATAGTGCTAAAAAAGCTTGAAGAAGAAGGTTTTAAAGGGCTGCCGGTAAAAACAATGGGAACACTGGCCTTTTGTTTCCTCCTGTTCGCAATCCTGGCCTTTGTGATTGTCCTGATGCATTAAAAATCCCTTTCTTCATATTTTTTTGACACTTCTTTTTATTTTCGCTTATGGATTTGAATATTTCTTTAAGCGATGGGGAAAAAATAATCTGCAAAATCAATAGTGATAATGCTGATACAGGTAACCATATAGAATAACTTTTTTTTAGTAAGAACAAAGGAAACTACATGATGTTTGAATGGATCACGAATTACCGGCGAAATCAAATTCTTAAAAAGGATTTTCCCAGTGAGTGGAGATTGCTCCTTGAACAAAAAGTTGCACATTATCTGTTTTTAAATGATAAGGAACGCCTTCATCTTGAACAATTGGTCCAGGTGTTTGCAGAGGAAAAGACATTTGAAGGTTGTAACGGACTTGAAATCACAGATGAAATCCGTGTTGTGATCTCGGCAGAAGCCTGTATGCTGTTGCTTGGGCTGCCCCACGATTTATATAAACATTTTCACACGATTTTTATTTATCCGTCAACCGTGGTGGTGCCCCAGGTGAGACAAAGTATGTTTTCCACAGCCCCCCTTGAGGTAAGATCTGAGGTCGCTATTTCCGGTCAGGCATTTAAAGGGGGCCCTGTCATTCTTGTTTGGGATGCGGTTAAAAAAGAAGCCCGCCATCCTGAATTCGGTCATAACGTCGTTTACCATGAGTTTGCACATATTCTTGATATGCTTGACGGACATGCCGATGGCGTGCCTCCGCTTCATGATAGGCAAGACTACGCAGCCTGGTCCCGGGTATGCACAAGAGAATTTAATTCATTAATAAAAAAATCACAAAAGGGGAAAGCTACATTTCTTGATGCCTACGGGGCTACCAATGAAGCTGAATTTTTTGCCGTGGCAACTGAATATTTTTTTGACAAACCCATGAAAATGGAAAAAAAGCACAAAGAATTATATGATATTTTTGCAGGTTTCTACAATCAGGATACTGCTGCAAGGGAAAAAAATCACAGGTCATAATAGAAGATAACCCTGCCCGGAGGAGCGTTCACGGGGCCTTGGCATTCTGGACTGAGGGGATCCTCTTCATGGATTTTTTGAATCAACCGGGTCCAGTTTTGCCAGCTGAGCGTAAATCGGGCGTCCCCCCAGACGATTTGCCACAAGACTTGCACTGAGGCAAGTCACCATCAGAGGGAGGATCATTTCATAGCTGCGGGTCATTTCCACAATGAGAACAATACCGGTTATCGGAGCCTGCACGGTTGCCGCAAACAAAGCGCCCATGCCGCCAATGGCAAAGATCCCGGGATGTTCAACCAAGGCAGGGAAAAAACCCACGATAAACTGGCCGTACCAGAGCCCTATGAATGTACCCAGGGCTAACATGGGTGCAAAAATACCCCCCGGGGTACCAATGGCATATGAAAAGATTGTAAACAGAAAACGAAGAAAAAATAAAGCCAGCAGAACCGTTGTACTGAAATCATGGTGCAAGGCAAGCTCAAGGGCCGCATGACCACCACCTACCGCATTGGGCAGAAGACACCCGACAACTGCAACCGTCAGTGCAATAATAAGGGCAAGCAGATATGGCCTGAAACCTTTTTGCTTTTTACTGAACAGGACCCCTTTAAGCATAAGTGTATTAAACACAGTGCCAATAAATCCGAAAATCACTCCAAGAATTGCAAATAACGGCAAGGTAGCAAGTTTAGGCGCGTGAAAAGAGGCATTCAGGATCTCCGGTTGAGGGCCGTTTAAAACTTGCACCACTATGACGGATATACAACTGGCAAAGATGACAGCCATAAGGGATTGAAAATTATATTCGAAATGGTCTCGCATCTCTTCTGTAACAAAAATAAGCCCGGCAAGGGGCGCATTAAAAGCGGCGGCAAGTCCTGCGGCAGCCCCTGCAGCCACCAGAACATGATGCTGAAATTTATCTGCCCCAACAATATCACCAATGGCGCTCCCCATATGGATTGTCGGCCCTTCCCTGCCAAGGACAAGGCCGGAACCTATAGCCAGAACCCCTCCGATAAATTTAACAGGAAGAACGCGTTGCCAATGGATCCTTTGATTCTTTTTTAAAGCGATCTCAACCTGTGGAATCCCGGAACCTGCAGCCTCCGGTGCAAATTTTCGAACTAGAAAAACCGAAAAGACAACAGCACCACAGCTCAGTACTAAGAATAGGAGCAACAGACCCATGGACCCGCCGCCTCCACCGTCAATATTATCAATAAAGGTTTTTCGCCAGCTGTCTGCAAAGTCAAGACACGTATGAAATAGAGCCCCGAGCAAACCTGCAAGAAGTCCAACCAATCCGCTTTTGAAAATTAATATGTTTGAAAAGTTTCTACTCATAGGATTTTATCATTCATTACAAAGGTTGACGGCTTATTTTCCCCTTCTTTTCGAAAGGATAATTTTTCACTCATGGTTTGAAAAACCCGGTCAATATCAGCAAAAAGCTGGGAACACCTGCTCTGAATGCGGTATAAATTCTTAATGATAATCCAATACCATTTTATGGCAGCACGATCGCCCCCCATGGTCAAAAAATATTGTAAAAAAATCCCCACAGCATGATTTGATACAATCTGTTGTGGGGATTTAAGGGACAATATCTAGTGAGTGCTGAATTTTTGGTAGAGTTCATCCAGCACTTTGCGGGTCATCTTGCCGATGGCTTCGTACTGCCACTCCACAAGATTGGCCAGGGAGACCCGGGCCGATGGGTGAGAATCATCGAATCCGTTTCCCGGCAACAATACAACACCACATTCCTTGGCAATGGTGAAAAGGAAATCAATATCTTCATTGTTGTTCAGGATCCACTCTCCAAACTCTTTATTGTAGAATTTTTCCCCCAAAAGCTGAAGATCAAGAAGGGTGTAATATTCCACTGCATTATTATCAGTTTCAGGAAGATATCCGATACTTTGCATCAGGCGATTGTACCGTTTGCGGATCAGCTTTTTGGTGGCATTTTTGTATTCATCATGGGTGTCAATGAGGGCGGACAAAGCAAAAAGGGTCATCTGAAGCTGCTGGGGAAGGGAGAGGCCGGCTGTGTGGTTCAATGCTACGGCCCGGGAGTCGGCCACCAGGCGGTCGATGAATTTCAGCCCGGGAATATCCTTGGTCAGGGAGCTGTACCGTTCATCCAGAATCGCCTTGTCCTGGTCAGGAAGATTCTTTAGTTTTTCATCAAAAATATTATTTTGGGCCAGGCCGATGACTCCCAGCCGCCATCCGGTGGCACCAAAGTATTTGGAGAAAGAGTAAACCACCAGGGTATTGGCCGGAACCATGGCCGCTATAGAAAGGAAATCATCGGCAAATGTGCCATAGACATCATCGGTGATGATCATCAGGTCCGGCCGCTTGTTCTTAACCAGATCTGCCAGGTCGTTCAGCACACTGGTGCTCATTTTAACCGAAGGCGGATTTGAGGGGTTAACGAGATAGAGCACCTTGATGGCAGGGTCCTCAAGCTGTTTGATGGAATCCTTGCTAAGCTGCCAGCCAAGTTCCTCTTCAACCTCAATGGTAATGACGTCCAGGTCATATTCGGGCAGGACAGGGATTTCCAGGTAAGGCGTAAAAATCGGGGTGATGATGGCGACCTTGTCTTTTGCATGCAGGATGCGGTTTGATTTCAGGGTTTGGAAGATGTAGGTCATGGCGGCGGTACCGCCTTCTGTGGCAAAAACGTCTATATCGTTCAGAGCGATTTTCCCCCCGTACAACTCTTTGATCAGATACTCCCGTACAACCTTTTCCATGGATGTGAGCATCCGGGGCGGAACCGGATAATTACAGCCGAGATAGGCCTCGCAAAATTCAAATACGACTTCATCCAGACCCAGGCCCAATTGATCCGTCATGTAGGAAAAGGAGGCACGCAAAAAATGGGTCCCAGGCAATTCCTTGTTCCTTACCAGAAACTCGTTGAAACGCCCGCCGATACCTTCCTTGACCGTTGTACCGCCAAACCCGCCGTAGAGATAGCCATAGGCCCGTTCCGACTCTTCCATGGCAAATTCACCCAGGCGGATAAACGCCCGCCGCGGATGGGTCGCCAGAAAGTTCGGGTTCCCCCGGCCGGCATTGAGCATCATATGGTTTTGTGAATCCTTTGCTACTTCGATTAGCTGGTCTTTTAATTCAAATGGACTTAATTTAGATCCCATGATTTTCCTCCAAGTTTATTTATTGCATCGCCGCAACAATGATTGGACCCCAAAGGGTCAATAGAATGTTGGCAACCGCATAGGTCACAGTGAATGCCGCCACGGGAGTGGCGTTTTGAGTTTTATCCAGAAGAGCGGAGAACGCAGGATTACCGCTTCTGCTGCCTGCCACAACCGCCATGGCGATGACAGGGTTCTTGATCTTCAGCACATAGTAGCTAAAGAAAAAGGTGATGATCTGGGGAATGAGGGTTACGCCAGCCCCAAGAAAAAACAGGGTGGTGCCATGCTCCATGATGCTTGTCAGGGCGTCCTTTCCGGCATTCAACCCAACAACACCGACAAAAACAGCCAGCCCGAATGATTGCAGGAAAGTGGCGGCTCCGGTATTGACGCCGCCGAATTTGGGATGTTTGGCCCTCATAAATCCAAACAGCAAACCGGAAACCAGGCAGCCCAGACCGCTACCAAGGGCGATATTCGTGGAACCGATCTTAAAGGAAATGAGACCTATGAGGTACCCGAGGACCATCCCCAAACCAAAGGTCATAAATTCGGTTGCCTGGAGGGACGGGGGCTTGTAACCGATACTTTTTTCAACCTGGTCGAGATCTGCTTTTGAACCGGTTAAGGTTATTTCATCCCCGACATGAACGACTGAGCCGGGCAGCAGGGGCATGGTATTGCCCATCCTCGAAAGAAGGGTATAAAAAACACCTAGGTGTTTGCCTTTGCTCAGTTCATGCAATTGATCCAGGGTGAGCCCGTTGAATTCCTTATTTGTAACGAAAACAATTCTCGATTCTTCAACAACGGTGAAAAGATCGTCTTCATCTTCATGTTCTTCACCTATGGAGTCTCCACAGTTCTGGAGGGCCGTGGCAAGCCCTGTAACCATCACAAGATCTTCTGCCTGGAAGCTTAGGGTCTCGTCCAGGGCCAGGTTTTTATCGCCCCGGATAACCGACTCCACACGCAGATCACTGTCGAAGAGATCTTCCAGAAAAATCCTGTTGTGACCCACCACCGCAGCTCCTTTTGCGACCCGATAAACACGGGACCCGACTCTTTTAAGGGGCAGGTATTCACCTTCACTCAATTCCCTTGCGCCACCGCCGAGTTTCCGGGCCAGATCAGACGCAGCCATACGCAAATCCCACTTGTAGAGAAGGGGAAAAAATCCGGTTACCATCAGGATGGGTCCCAGGGTACCGAAAATGTAAGTGACCGAATAACCAACGGCAATATCCACCTTAAGCGCCTTGACGGCGGCCGGGGCCAACCCAAGCATGTCAATGGCGTTGCCGGCCGTTCCGATGATTGCAGACTGGGTAAGGCCTCCGGCAGCCAGTCCCGCAGCCAGACCTGTGCCTAGACCAAACTGCTTGGCTAAAAACAAGACGGTGAATAATCCTGTTACCGTCATCACAATCGCCGCGATGACCTGGGTAATGGTAGAGCGGTTGAGGGAATTGAAAAATTGCGGCCCCCCATTGTATCCCACGGCGTAGATGAAAAGGGCAAAGAAAATACTTTTAACTCCGCTATCGACCTCTATACCGATTTGCCCGATGACAACTGCGGCAATCAAGGTGCCAGCAATACCGCCAAGTTCAAATTTTCCAACCTTGAATTTACCGATCAGATACCCAAAAAAAAGTGCGAGAAACAGCGCCATAAATGGATTGGCCTGTAATAATTCCATTACTCCTCCCAGATTACATGTAAGAATTTTTTAGATGGA
>JAFLJU010000306.1 GCA_022712835.1 Desulfobacteraceae bacterium | reverse complement strand
CACCCGACGAAATTGAATCCCAAAACAATATAAACGCCTTTACCCAAAACTTAAGTCTTCTGGCCTCGGATACGATAGAGAACAGATATCAGGCCGCAAACTATTTTGCCACCCGTGGCCCTCGGGTGGCAAAGGCACTGGCGACAAGCATCACCAAGTTGGAGGATCTAAACCATGACCTGGTTGTCAACCTGCTGGAACTAACGACAAAAACCATTCCCAAACAATCCATCAAAAGCCTTTTTGCGATTCTCTCATCAAAAAAAATTGATCCGAAAATCCAATTTGCCGTTTATAATGCCCTGGCGGCATTTCCCGCATTGGAATCTGCCGCCGGAATTATCCGAGGGATATCCCACTCGTCCATGTATGTCCGAATAGCCGCAATAAATGTTTTGGAACGGCATTGTTCAAAGGATATTGTGGCCCAAATAAAAAGCGCAATTGAGTCCGGCACCAAAGCCGGTGAGGTTATAGTTCAAACCATTATGGATGCCCGGGCCACAAATCTCATGGACGCATTGATGATCTCGGACACCTTTTGCTATATTTGCTCAAATTATATTGACAAAAACGCTTCCTTACCCGTTATCGAATCATTTATAGAAGTGCTTGAGAAACGAAACCTAAAATCAACCGTACAAAAATATACCCGTATCAAGGATCAACGCGCCCTTAAACAAGGGGATTTCATCCTCGTCAGTTCATCACAAGCCTATCTGGATGTCTACACCAAACTGATCCATACCTGCGGCCATGGGACCCAAAATTTTACCGTCACCCAGGAAGCCTTTGAAACCATTTTGTCTGAAAAACCCGTTGCCATTGTCTGTGACCTTTTTCTCAATGACATGACGGGACTTGAATTTGCCCGGGAAATCAGGGAGATTTATTCCCCAAAGGAATTGCCCATTATCATATCCTCCCTTCAGCAAGATCTTTCCGAAACAAAGTTAGCGGCCGAATTAAAAAGAGCAACGGTAAATCTGTATTGTAATTTCCCAGCGACCATCAGCCAAATCAAATCCTGGATTAAGGTGCCATGAAAGAGCAGGGACACAGACCCATAGCCATTGGTGCCCGATTAAAAAGATGTTCCCAAATCCATACCCTCGGATTTAAACCCAATTTTTCAGATTACACCCCCGACGAACAAGAACAGCTTGTTTTGGCACCCAAAGTTTATTACCCCACAGCCTTTTATGCAGACCTGTTTAATGCCATGGGAAAAGAAACCTTTCCCAGCTACCACACCTATAAATTTGCCATGGATAAAATCAAGCAAACTGCCATATTTCAAATGCTGGACCTTCCCCATCCCCGGACCAAAATTTTTTATGGGCCCCGACAAAAAAAACAGATATTAAGAAAGTTCAGATTCCCCTTTATTGCAAAAATCCCCAGGGGATCTGCAAAGGGGCTCGGGGTTTATCTCATCCAAACCCCGGAGGATCTGCAACAATATTTAAACGAAAAAGGACCGGCCTATATTCAGGAATATCTGCCCATTGACCGGGACATGAGAATCATTGTGATCGGCAACCGGGTCGCATTGGGATATTGGCGGATTGCAAAGCCAGATGCATTTAAAACCAACCTGTCCCAGGGGGGTGAAATCAGTTTTGATCCCCTGCCCCAAAAAGCCCTGGACCTGGCACTTTTAACGGCAAAAAAATGTGGATGGAATGATGTGGGGATTGACATTGTACAGTCAAACAACGATTTCTATGTGCTGGAAGGCAATATGAAATATGGAACAAAAGGATTTCAAAAGGCAGGGATTGACTATAGGAATCTGCTTATTCACCTGATTGACGAAAACCAGATATAATCATTGTATCTCAGAACAGTCCGGCCTCTCGGTCATCTTCCTCCCACTCTGAAAGATAAGTGTCTATTGCTGCATGGGAAGCATCACTTGACTTTCCATGGGGTTTAAGCAAAAGATATCCCATGGTTTCAAGCTCTTGTTCAAGCAATTGAAAAAATGCCTTTTCCACCGCTTGTTTTTCTATTGTTTGTTTTTCAGAAGCACCGTCCAAACACTGGGTGGACTGGTCTATATTTTCCGAGTTTCTTGCCCTGTCCATGACCAAACAGGTTAAATGCCCTTCGGGAACAAAAAGATCGCAAACAACCCGGTTCCATTGTTCAGGAAAATGATTAATCTTCCAGGGGCTTAAGCCCTCGGGCCTTAAAATGCCCTTATTCTTCGGATTAAAAGGCGCCTGGACAAAGGCCATTTTCTTCTGATCAAACTGCATCAATTCTTTTAACAATAAATGGATGTCATTGCCAAAAATCCATTCTTCCGGTTCCAGCAATATGGAGGGAAATTCATTGCTGGACAGGGCATATTTAAAGGGCCCCCTCTCTTTCCAGAAACGTTTAAAATCTTTTGCATTGAGCAGTATCTGTCGTTCAATCAATTCCGGCATATTCTTGGGGTTCCTAGGGTTATTATCAAACGCCTGAGCCCCTTCTTATAAACCAAAAGCACTCCCCCCATCAAGGATTAAATAAAGCGTTTCCCATCTGATTCTCCAGGGACTATTTTCCCAGGGGCTGATTTCGACAATGCCCATTTAATCTCCCTGGCCAGATCCTTTATTCCGATGGGTTTCATCAGATATTGGGTAATCCCCATCTTTTTTAATTGGGCCACATCAATATCATCGCTATACCCTGAACACAGGATTCACTCATTATTACCAACCCTCAAGTATTCTTTTTCCACCATAGGTTTACCGGGCACACCAAACAAGGGCAGATATACGGAAAATTCACTCCCCTTTCCCAATTGGCTGTTGATGGCAATATGCCCCTTGGATTTAGCCACAATGCCGTGGACAACCGATAGCCCGAGTCCTGTCCCTTTGTCCTTCTCCTTTGTTGTAAAATAGGGGTCAAAAATTTTTTCAATTAACTCCGGCCGAATACCACACCCCGTATCCTGAATCGTCAGCATCACATAGCGGCCGGGGGATAATTCACCAGATGCCCCTTGGTCCTCCGGGAAAATATCAACATCCGCAAGCGTTATCCCAAGGGTACCCCCATTTTCCTTCATGGCATACCAGGCATTGGTACATAAATTCATAATAACCTGATGCATTTGGGTTTGATCTGCAAGAACATGGGAATGGCTTTGCAGATCTTTTTTGATATCAATGGATGGGGGAATAGACACCCGGATAAGATCAAGCACTTCGATGATGATCGATCGTAACTTCAAGGGCTTTTTTTCATATTCACTTTGATGACTAAAGGTAAGAATCTGCTGGACCAATTCCTTTGCACGATTGGATGACCGAAGAATCTTTTCCAGCATTGACCTTAACGTTGACCCCTCCTGGGTTTCAAAAAGGGATAATTCCGTAAACCCCATGATGGCAGACAAGATATTATTGAAATCATGGGCGATACCACCTGCCAGTGTTCCAATAGCCTCCATTTTTTGGGACTGACGCAATTGACGGGAGACTTCCTCGCGCTCTTGTTCAACTTTTTTCCGTTCTTTCAGCTCTCTTGCCAATTGTCGATTGGCCTCTTCCAAGTCCCGGGTTCTTTCTTTCACACGCAATTCCAATTCATCATGCTGACCCCGTAGCTTTTGCCCGGACCGTTTCAGATCATGATAATGCAGGGCAAGGTTTCTTCCTTTTTGGATAATGGATTGCTTTTCATTGGGATCACAGACATCCTGGGCGATGATGATTAGTTTTCTTCCCTGAATATCAATGGCGGTTGCTTCGAGTAAAAGCTCCTGGTCTCTCTCATCCTTTTCAAGCCAAATTCCTGATTTCAAGGTTTTGGTTTGATTTTTTGACCATTGTGCTTTTGAATCCTGAATAAAATTTCCGAGGAAACTAAAGACATCTTCTTCATAGGGCTTTCCGGACAGAATCTGACTTGATTGGGGAATTTGTCGAATCCATGGGGGAGGGATACCGATGAGAACAAAATAGCCCTGGGGGTTCATTTCCAGAACAACAAAATTAAGTGCCTGGAAAAGATCTTCCATAAACGGATCTTTTTTCCCCCCAATATATTTACCCGGGGGATGAATCATGCGATTTTTCTGTTGCTCTATCAAAAGACTGAGCTCATTGCATCTTTGTTGTGTCTGTGTCAAATAGGCTTCCTTTTTTGTTGCATCCCACACAATCAGCCCATAACCATTGTCAATTTCAAAAAGGAGCGCATCCACGCAGACATCAAAAGGCATTTTGATACAGGAGAACTCCATGGATTCTTCTTCTAAGGGCAAAACACCTTCCATGAAAAGAACCACATCAGAAAGGTAATAGTCTTCCCCGGGGGATGACATATTCAGGGCGGCAAGATCCCCCCCCCATTGAAATATTTTACCAAGCTTATCGGTAATGAAATAGGCAAGGCTGCAATCCTTGAATACCTGAAAACATATTTTTTCCAATATATGGGCTGTGGAATCCGACATTTATGCTTCCATCATTTTTTTAGTCAGGAATTGAAATATCTGCTCAACCTGTGTCCCAGTTTTTGCGCTGGCTTTCATCACCGTTATGCCCTGATCGGAAAGTTCCTCCATGATCGAGGGAGCAAGTTCCCATTGGTCTTCTAAATCCAATTTATTAATAACAAGAACAAAGGGAAGTTTTCCAATTGTTCTTTCCACGATTTCTTTTAAATTCATCGCGGTTATCAAGGTTGCCTCCCGGGTTCCATCCACAACATAAATGAAGCCTGCCGATCCCTTCAAATAGGAAAGCCGGACATGTTGGAAGTCATCCTCTCCATGGAGATCCCAAATAATAAGATCCACATGGGTATTGTCGATATTCACCTGTGCTTTCTCTATTTTCACGCCAACGGTTGTGTGGTATTTATCGGAAAAAATGCTGTGGACATACCTTTGGACAAGGCTGGTTTTGCCCACGGCAAATGCCCCGAGCATGCAGACTTTTTTCTTGATCATTGAGAACGGCCCTTTGCTAAGTCTAAAAAAAATGGTTTAAATGTTACGGCTCTGTTCAGTTGTTTGCCTTCAGTACGGCTTTCTTTAGCGATGGGGATTTTTGTCCCGACACCTAAAACGGAAAGAAACGCTGGACTTATTCCCTGTAAGATCAGGTGACTAAAAATTTTTTCAGCCCTATCCCTGCTAAGTTTCTGGTTCTGTTTCTCATTACCCGAAGAATCGGTGTGCCCCAGAATAATAATCTGGACCGGCCGTAAGGCTTTGGACTGCAATTTGCCGATATTATGAATCAGGTTTATGGTTTGCTCCAATACGGATTCCTGGCCCTCGAAGAACTCTATACTATTGTTCTCAAAATAAATCCGTATGCCCACAAGCTCTTTTAAGGCAATATCCAGAGATTTGATATCCATGTTTTGGATCATTTCATCATTGTAGGCATTGATCCCCGGAATGGTGGGGGACAGGTTTTGAAACCGGGTGATCCAATCCTGCCCGGCTTGGCCCTTTGCAATTATTAAATTTCCAGATAGTTCCAATTTTATGGTTTCCGGGGGGGCCAAGATTTTTTCTACCCGTTGAAAAACAAATTGCGGATCAAGGCTGTAAAATTTCTTCCACCGGCTTACAATTGGAATAGGATTTTCGTCGCTCTGGGGAAGCAAACTTGCAGGATCTATTGCCAGGGGATCCCGAAGGCCAAAAACTTGATATCGCCCCCCGGTTTTTTGTGCCGAGAGTATAATCAGACCTTTTTGGGCCTCAAGCCGACCTAAATAGCGATGCCATGTTTGATTTTTTTTAAACGCCGAAACTCCCCAAAACCCAATCCCCGCGATAATCACCAGAAGAATACACCAAAGAAAAGGCGAGGTTCGTTTTTTCTCTTTCTTTTCCTGGGATTGCAACCCATCCTTTAATTCTTCCCGGAAGATTGAAAAAGGCAATGGATCTCCATCAAATTCTTCCAAAGCCCTGCCGGACTTGATATGAATTTTTTCAAGCAGCCTCCGGTAATACGTACGCATATCAAGGGGAGGGTTTCCTCTTATTACCGCGGCGATAAGGGCGTGCTCTCCTTTTTCAATCCAGACACTTCTGTCCGATCCCATGCGCAGGGTTTCAAGATCATCTTGTGTGTTAAAGGAATCTTTGACAAAATCCTGGATTGCTGTCAACATCCCAGATACCAAGTCCGGGTCCTGTATAATGATATCTTTTGCAACCACATGGTCCAGAACAATACCGGATTCCCCATGGATTAAAAAGATCTGCTCCACCTGGTAAACAAGGGTATGGAGCAAAACAATTTCAGCAAATTGTTTTCGGGTTCGAAAGGCCTCAAATCGCCATTTCATGCCCTGGATGGAAACGCTGTGATTTAACATCTGGTTAAGGGATTGGATCATTCCCATGATGGTCGATGAGATGGCCTTCCGAATTCCCGGACCCAGCGCAGGAGAGATAGCGTCTGCAAATGCCCTGGGATTATTTTGGACAGACACTTTTAGTGAGGCGTCGATCACAGGTTGGAGAACCCGGGATAATTTATTCCCCTCTAATACAGATAACGAGATGGCATCTGGCAACGACTGACTCAGTTCTTTTGCCCTCGTAATTGGATCATCCAGACGATTTTCTATCTTCTGGAGCTGCTCTTTTTCAGGATTGAGCAGCAATAGTCTTAACGTATCAAGCGCGTTGCTTTCATCCGCTTTTGAACCCATGTCAGATGCCTTTTTTCCGCTGTTGTCGATTTTTTTAAATTATTCTTTCATACCCTACAAACCGGCATTTTCATCATTGGAAAGCCGCATGGCCAGCTCAAGAAAGAAACCGGACAGATCCGAACGATTCACCTTGGCATCGTCAAGCTCCTGGGCAGTATGTTTCAAATTTTTTGAGACATGATCTGACTTGGTAAGTATCTCTTGGGATAATTGTTTTGACTGGTTTAAAATCTGATCTCTCAGCTCGGTGGATTTTGTTGACAGATTTGCCTCCCCCTGAGCCAATTTTTTATTCAGGGATTCAACCCCCTGTTTCAATTCATTTTGAATAGTTTTATGGGAGTCAATCCGATCGTTTGATTCATTTCTAATCCGTGTATTTAAATCTTTTATCTCCTGCTTGGTATAGGTTTCCAAATCATCAATCCGCTTTAACAATTCCGTTTTAAGATCACCCGCCTCCTGGGCAAGGCGAGTTTCCATTGCAGCAAACCGTTTTTCATAATCCTTTGCCTGATTACCAAAAAGGATATCACGAATTTTATCCATATTACCGACTTCGCCGAACTCGTTCCCCATACCCGATTTCACTTCTTTGCTTACAGAGGGTTCCGGGGGATTCGTTTTGAGAGGTTTATCCATTGTCAAACTCCTTTCATTTTTTGGGAAAACAAGATTCAAATAATCCAAAGACAATAAACAGAAGTATCCTTCCATATACGATATCATTGGGTATCACCAAAGGGACAATCCAACGTTTTTTTAGTGAAATAAATACTACCCTGCCCCATCAACAAAATCAAATCAAAAAGATATTTAGCCAATTCATAAGGATATTCTAAAATCCTGGATAAACCGATCTTGTCGCCTAGGCCAATAACCTTGGTTACGGGATAGATGTGAGGATAAATTTTAAATAAGGGGGGACCTGACGGATATTAAGGAATCACGGCAGTTACCAACCATAAGTTACTGCTTTAAAAAACAAAATGGAATCCTGGGAGAAATTGATTTTTAAAAATATTCTATAATTTATCCAAAAGGTAACGGATCAATTTCAGGGATGCATCCTCGTTAAAGGGTTTCATTAAATACCCATCAACACCCATTTTTTGATAATTTTTCATATTAATCTTTTTGCTAAAACCAGTACAGAGAATAACCGGGATATCCGGTTTGATCTGTTTAACTTCAATTGCCAGTGCCAACCCTGTCATGTCCGGCATTGTCATATCACAGATAACAATGTCAAACGCCTCCGGCCCGGCCTTAAATGCGGCATACGCCGATAAGCTGCTCACAAAGGGGGTTACCCTGTATCCGTACCCTTCAAAACTCTCTTTTTGGAACTCCACAATATCAGGGTCATCATCGACCAAAAGGATTGAGTCGCACCCAAAATATTTTTTTTGCAAATCACCCGTGGGCAGGATGTCACTGCCAGAACGAAGACTCCTGGGAAGGTAGACCTGAAAAAGACTTCCATGACCCGGTTCACTGGAAAAGCAGATATCTCCACCATATTGGTTTATAATCCGGGAGATAACGGATAATCCAAGTCCGCTACCCGTTTTTTTAGTTGTGAAATAGGGTTCAAACACGCGATTGACGATCGCAGCATCTATTCCTTCTCCGGTATCAGCGATGCACAAGCAGACATAGGTTCCGGGCTTCAGAGACAAGCATTCCGAGGGAGTTCCAATGATTGAAATTTCCTTTAGAGTCACATCCAGTATCCCCTCATTTTGCCCCATTGCATGGGCCGCATTGGTAATCAGATTCATAGCGATCTGATAAATATGGGTGGGGTCTACCAAAACTTCCCCGCACCCATCATCAATGGTTTGGATTATTTTAATGGTGGCAGGCAGGCTTGACCGGCTCAGTTTTATGACCTCTGAGATGATGGGTTGAATTTTAACCGGATGAATATCAAGTTCTTCCCGGTGACTGAAACTTAGAATCTGTTTTACGAGTGTACTGGCTCTGTTTGCCCCGTTAAGAATATTTTCAAGAGGGGTTTGAATCTTATTGTCATGGGCGGTATCTGCTATCAATCGTTCAAGGTTGCCGATGATAGGATGAAGAATATTGTTAAAATCATGAACAATACCACTTGAAAGTTCACCAATGGCTTCCATTTTCTGTGTCTGTTGAAGCTTATGTTTCAGTTCTTCATTTTCCTGTTCAACCTGTTTTAAATCATCAATATTAAAGATAAAAAACCCAACCTGCCCCCTGCTGCAAAAAAAATCATCATCAACGATGAGGGTTAAACGGCCCCATAACAGTTTGTCTTTTTTTTTTAACCGGATATCAAGTGTTTGATTCAAAATATCAGGAAGATTGTTGGCATCCAGACTCAATTTGTGTTGATCTTCTTTGTGAATATGGTCAAAAAACGGTTTATCAAGCAACTGACTTTTTTTAACACCCAGCATTTCACTAAATGCCCAATTGGCAGTTTTAACAATCCCTTCTTCATCAATTGTCACATATCCCACGGGCAAAAAGTCATAACACCCGGGTTGGTGTTTACGAAGGAAATCAAAATAGTCAGGAAAGATGGGAATGGTTTCAAAAGATAGGGGATTCTGAATCGGCTCCCAATAGTTTATGCTTTCCGGGGTTTTTAAAAATTTATTATCACGCATTTGTTTTACGGTGACATTTGCCGATGAATGGGTGCCTGCTAAAATATTCATGAGAAATTCTCCATACCCCTTCCGGTATTTTTAAGGAGAAAACAACCCGTCGAATTAAAACATATCAGGTTCATAATCCATTGGGGCTTTTCCTCCAAATGTTTAATAATTTTGAGAATTCAAAAAAATCCTCATAATGGAATGCAACAGCAATGAGTGTGCCAGGCAAAAACAACATTCCCAAATCATATAACAACTTGAATTTATAAAAGATACCCTCGTAAGTTTTTTCTTCAAAAACAACTTTAATTCAAACGAATGCACAGATTCATGGGCATTATTGTCGACTCAATGAAATCATATTCACTAACCATCTGATATTTTAATAAAATTACCATGTGCCCACATTTAGAGACAAATTGCATATTTTTATGTGCAATGTATGCGAAACAGGCTCCGACACTATTAATTTTTTTTTAAATGACAAAGGAAAATACTTCGTTCACTTTTTGCGATTTTGGCTGCACACGGGAATGTGCAGTCCGGAGTATGTTTCGTCACACTCCCTATTTCAAATAGAATCAAAATCTTTTTTTATTTCAAGTGCTTATAAAAATAATTTCCCATAAAATACATCTTGGTCTTAGCCTTGCTATATCAATGATTCATAACGTGTATGGGTGTATCGTAAGTTTCATAAATCAGTAAGATTAAGGAGAAGAACCATGAAAAAATTATTGGTATCAGTATTTGTAATAGGCGTTTTGGTTGCCGGATATGCAATGCCCGTATTGGCCTCAGGCGGTGGCGGTCCTTATTAGAACCAGTTAATCGCATCTGATTATAAATAAAGGCACAGGATATCACTCTTTTCTGTGCCTTCTTAATTCTCCTTTTCATTTTCCCCCTGCTTCATTTTTTCCCTATGGGGTCGTGGGTTTACTTTTTTCAAACATTTGCTTCCTTGCTTATATAGCATTCATATGGTAACTTTTTTCCTCTTTAATACATTTCGCCTAAGGAGGAAAAGTGAATCTATCAGGCCTGCCATATCTATTTATTTCAATTCTTTTTTCTTTGAGTTTAATTCTCCTGCCAGGCTGTACAAACCAGGAGGAAGAAACAAAAGCAATTGTAACTGAACCGGTACCCATCCAGGGAGGTATTTACCGGATGCCGTTACCAAATAACCCCGCCACTCTCGATCCTGCCTATGTTCAAGATAACTATGGAGAGGCAATCATTCATCAGGTTTTTGACGGACTGGTTCGGTTTGACCCATATCTTTCAGTATTACCTGCCCTGGCAGAAACCTGGCAGGTAAAACAGGGGGGAAGGGAATATCGATTTGTTTTAAGAGAAAATGCCCGGTTTCACAACCTTGAGTCAGTCACCTCCGCAGATGTTGTTTTCTCCATCAAAAGGCTTTTGCAGGCAACGCCTGCACCTGCCGTTCTGCCCCATCTGCTTAAAATTATAGGGGCAAAGAAATACAGGGAAAATATTCTGGAAACGGTTCCAGGACTTACAATTGAAACCGATAAGATTTTTACAGTCCATCTTAAGGAACCCCATGTTCCCTTTCTAACGGCCCTGGGCATGTATCAGGCGGCGATTGTTCCTCAAAAAGAGGTAAATAGGCTGGGAAATGATTTTGCAAAAAATCCAGTGGGAACAGGCCCCTTCAAGTTTGTTTCATGGGATTGGGATCAATCCATTCGTCTTAAAAAATTTACTGACTATTTTGCCGGACCCGCATACCTGGATGAGGTTCAC
Source organism: Desulfobacteraceae bacterium (assembly GCA_022712835.1). The sequence goes on along the minus strand of JAFLJU010000306.1, from coordinate 19,066 downwards.
TATAAAATTTATCCAAAAGGTCAGGCCTTAAAAGAACTAAGCGATTTCCAACAGGGGAATATTGAAGAAATGGCTGTCTACGGGGATATCAAAGAGAAACTTTCAGGGATCAAAGGGATTCAATGGTTTCACAGGCCCTCCTTGAGCCTTTTTTTTTACGGCATGAACCTCACCCATCCAAATCTTGCAGATCCAAACCTTCGAGCTGCCCTTTCCATTGCAATTGACCGACATCGATTTGTCAACCAGGTTTATAAAGGACAATTTGAAATTGCCAGGACCATTTTACCACCTGGCATGCCGGGTTACACGCCCTTGAACCGGATGGAGGACAACAACATAGAACTTGCCCGGCAGTATTTGGAAAAGCCCACTGCCAAAAAGATCAAAGATCTACCGGAACTGGAAATTGTATCTGCCTTTAATACACCCAGGGTGGAACAGGAAATGGCCATGATCAAAGAATTCTGGTCCGCTCTTGGCATAAAAGTCAGGGTAAAATATATTACGGACTGGGATAAATTTGAAACCTATTTACGATCGGATGCGGTTCAGCTTTACCGTTATGCCTGGTCTGCAGACATGCCAGATCCGGATAGTTTCCTCTATTCACTCTTTGCCTCTGAATCGCCTACCAATTTCATGAAGTTTAAAGATAAGAATGTGGATCAAATGCTGTTGGCCGCAAGGAGGGTAGTTGATCCCGTTGAACGGGCAACAGTTTACCAGAAAGTCGAAGCCAGGATTATGGCATCAGCTCCTCTGATACCGCTTTTTTACATGAGTGTGGACCGGGTGTATCAACCCTATGTGAAATCTGTTACCGTAAGCGCCCTTGGAGCCCATGCCATGCCACTTAACCGAATATGGCTGGACAACACCGCCCCGAACAACTGAAGACATAAACGAGGAGAGGCTTGAACCCAAAAACAAAAAAGAGGGCCCCATCCCGGGACCTGAAAAGGAATTTAAAAAAATCCGGATTTGTTTCCCTGCGTTACCGGTTCATCCTTATCACCTCACTGATGCTGCTGGTTTTGCTGACCACCCTTGCCCTGGTCCTGGGTTTTCTTCAAACCCGGACCATCCGAAGCCGCATTGAAAAACAGGGAATGGCCATTGCAAAAAACCTGGCTGCGGTATCGGTTGATCATCTGATCACCTACAACTATATTGCCCTGGAAAAACTGGTGAACCAGGCGGTCAACAATCCAGAAATCATTTATGTCATTATCCATGATAAAGAAGGCCGGGTTGCCGGTTACAGCAGGAGACCCGATCTCCAGAACAAAGCGCTCACAGATGCCATCAGCCTGAATGCGATTGAAGCTAGGGACCCTTTTGTCACCATCCATGCGCCACCATCCGGCCTAACGCCAGTGATGGATGTGGCGGTGCCGGTTTACCTCCCGGGTTCCCGGGATCGATGGGGAACCATCCGGGTCTGCTTATCCCTTGAACTGATGTACCAGCAAATATACCAGACACGTTGGATCATTCTGATTCTGGGGTTCTTTGCCCTTGCCATTGGTATTTTGATATCCAACTGGGCTGCCCAACGGGTCACAAGGCCCCTGGAAGTATTGGTAAAAGCTACCATTGAAGCGGGTCAAGGCAATTTCCAACAAACCATATCCATTCATACACGGGATGAAGTGGAGATTCTTGCTTATAATTTTTCTCTGATGGTCCAGGAGATCCTTGCCCAGAAACAGCAGTTGGAAAACCAGCTCAAAGAGATCAAACAATTGCAGCAATATGCAGAAAAGATCGTCGCCACGATGAGCGACGGTCTCCTAGCCGTTGATATGGAAGGAGTGGTTACAGCCATAAACCCGGCTGCTCAAGCCATTTTAGGGTTATCCCCCGGAATAATCGTAACCGGCTGCCATGTTTTAGATCTTTTCAGCCACCTGCGCCCCCTGGCAGACTACATACAAAAATCCCTTGAAAATACGTCCGGCGAGCACCAACGCGAAATCCATCTCCCAAAAGAAAAAGAGACCCAGGTTCTTATAACGGGTGCGAGGATTCTCGAATCGGATCAAGGGGAGCCCAATCAGATCATCTTTAACCTCAACGACATTACCCTCCTTAAAAAGATGGGTGCCCAGGTCCGCCAAACCCAACGCCTTGCAGATTTGGGTACCCTGGCTGCCGGCATGGCCCATGAAATTCGAAATCCCCTTTCTGCCATCAAAACCTATGTGGCACTCCTACCCAAAAAAATTGACAAACCCGGTTTTCTGGAAAAGTTCCAACGAACTGTCCCAAGAGAAATCAACCGGCTCAACACCCTCATTGAAGAGATGCTGGAGCTATCAAGACCGCCAAAATACAATTTTCAGCGGACAGATATAAAGAGGTTGATTCAACAAAGCATTGAATTGCTGGAAGCAAATTTTAAAGACAGAAACATTGACTGCCAAAGGGAGATCCCCGATGATCTGCCCGGGATCATGATCGATTCGGATCAACTTGAAAAAGCATTTATAAATCTAATGCAAAATAGCGCCCAGGCAATGCCAGATGGCGGAACCATCACCATCAATGTCCTGCACAAAGAAAAATGGATAGTTTTAGATTTTTGGGATACCGGTCATGGGTTTTTGCCCGAGTTGGCCCAAAATATTTTTACTCCTTTTTTCACCACCAAGGCCAAGGGGACTGGATTGGGGCTTGCCATCACCCACAAAGTGATCTCGGAACACGGGGGGCAGATAGAAGCCACGAGTCAGAAGGGTAAGGGCAGCTGTTTTTCAATTCGCCTCCCCCATGGACAACATTAGTCCGTCGCATCATTCCGGGTCAAATCCAGGGATTTCATTTTCTGTATAAGGGTATTTCTATGAATACCCAGACGACTTGCGGCCAAGGTCTGGTTCCACCTGCAATTTTGCAGAGCCCGCAGGATGTAGAGCCGTTCAAAGGAATGGCGTGCCTGGATCAACCCTTTGTTTTCTCTTTCCCCGTCTTGCATCCCTCTATGTTCCCCATGGAATAAAAGATCATAGGGCAAATCCTTTTCCCCTATGAACTGATTATCATCCCCCAGAACCACCATCCGTTCAATAAGATTTTCCAGTTCACGAATATTCCCGGGCCAGGGATAGTCCTCCAGAACGGCAATGGCATTCGGGGTAAAGCCTTTCATTTTTTTATTCATCTGGTGGTTGAAGCGATCCAGAAAAAAATCTGCCAAAATCGGAATATCCCCATTACGACTCCGAAGGGGTGGCAGCAATATGGGAACTACATTGAGCCTAAAAAAAAGGTCTTCCCTGAAACTGCCTTCCTTGACCATCTCGGCGAGACTGGTGTTGGTGGCGGCGATAATCCGCACATCCACCTTAACGGTGAGGTGACTACCCACCCGCGTAAATTCCCGTTCCTGGATAAATCGTAATAGTTTCGCCTGAAATTCAGACTTCAGGCAAGAAATTTCGTCCAGAAAGATACTCCCCTGGTGGGCAAATTCAAATTTGCCTGTGCTCTGTTTATGGGCACCAGTAAAGGCACCTTTTTCATGTCCGAACAACTCAGCTTCCATAAGTTCTGTAGGTATGGCCGCACAATTAATGGCAACAAATGGCTTTTCCCGCCGATCGCTGACATCGTGAACCGCCCTTGCAATCAATTCTTTCCCCGTGCCACTTTCGCCGGTGATCAATACATTGCTTGCTGTTTTGGCCACTTTTTCAACCAAATTAAAGACAATACCCATATTTTTTGATTTACTGATTATTTGAGGCTTTCCCGATCCGGCTTCGGATCGGTGGAAACAAACTTCTTTTGAGAGGTTTCGCTGCAGCAAAACCTTTTCCACCCGGTTCAATATGATCTCATGGTCAAATGGTTTTGTAATATAATCATAGGCACCAAGCCGAATGGAATCCGTGGCTTCCTGGGCACGATCCACAGCAGAAATCATAATAACATCTAAATGTTTGTCATAGAGTTTGATCTTTTTCAAGGTTTGGATTCCATCCATTTCCGGCATGACAATGTCCAAAAAGATAAGATCAAACATCTGTTTTTGAATCTGATCAAGGGCTTTAAAACCGCTGTCGACACAGACAACACCATATTCATCTTCCAGGATTTCCATCAAGGCATCTCGTATGGCTTCATCATCATCTACCACTAAAATCCATGCATTTGTTGACGCCATTTTTTTCCAACCCAACCGATGATATATGTTTTGTTTGTCCATCCACTCCATGGGGAGTCGTCCATACAATGGCAAATACTACAGATTAAAATTTTTTACCATGGTTTCCCATTGTTTTCTTGTTTTGCACCCGGATCCTTCCAAAAATAAAATTGTTCTTGACCTTCTTTTTTAATCTTGTTAACTAAACATCCTTATTATGGTTAACAAGATTAAAAATATAAAAGAATCAATCCTTAAACTCCTGTACCAGGCAGGGGGAGGCACCCTGTCAGGCGTCAGGATCAGTGAAACCACAGGGATATCCAGGGTGGCGGTATGGAAGCATATCAAAGCCATGAAACAAAACGGATTGCCGATTGATTCCACACCCAATGGTTATCTGCTTTCCAACCCCGATGATCTGCTGCTTCCCTTTTGCTTTAACCCGAAAGTCAGGGATAAAATCCTTCATTTCCAGGAAGTTGAAACCACCATGGATACGGCCAAAGAGCTTGCCAGAAAGGGGACTCCCCATTTAAGCTGCGTGGTTACCGAACACCAGACAAAGGGAAGAGGCCGCCTCAACCGGGAATGGATCTCTTCCAGGGGGGGATTGTGGTTTACCCTCATCCTAAGGCCCCTTTTACCCCCCCACCTGATATATATTTATAATTTTGCAGCATCCCTGAGCCTGTCCCGGGTTTTAAATCGATTATTTGCGCTGGATGTCAGTGTAAAGTGGCCCAATGACCTTTTGCTTGGAAAAGAAAAACTGGCAGGCATGTTGTCCGAAATGGAAACCCGGGGGGATATGGTCCAGTTTCTGGTGATCGGCATTGGCATCAATGTAAACAATGATCCCGTAAACAAAGAATTTAAAGCAGTTTCCCTTAAGAATATCCTGAAAAAGAATCTTTCCCGCAAAGAGATTCTGACAGCATTTTTAATTGAATTTGAAGAGCAAATTCAAAACATTAATTGCCCGGATATCATGGATCTTTGGAAAAAGCAAACCAGCACCATCGGCCAGCGAGTCCGGGTTGAGACCTTTGATAACATTCATGAAGGAACGGCCATTGACGTGGATGAAACCGGCGCACTGATCATTGAAGATGACCAGCAAACCCTCAAAAAAATAATTTATGGCGATTGTTTTCACGCCTGAAAGGAACAAAATGACCCCTTCCAACCAACTTAGAATGACCGTATATACCGCTTTGTTTGTTGCCCTGATCGCCATGGGCGCATTTATCGCCATCCCTGTGGGCCCGGTTCCCATCGTATTACAGAACATGTTTGTCCTGCTGGCAGGCCTCATCCTGGGACCTGTCTGGGGACTTGCCTGTGTAGGAATCTATCTTTTGATCGGCCTTGCCGGGTTGCCTGTTTTTGCCGGCGGCACTGCAGGTATCGGGAAATTATTCGGTCCCACCGGCGGATATCTTGTGGCCTATCTGCCAGCAGTTTTTGTGACCGCAGCCATTTCAAAGGGATTGAAAAAAAGTGTGACCGCAGATGTGATTGCCATGGTGGTAGGATCCCTAATTGTCTATGCCATCGGCGTTCCCTGGTTAAAAATTGCCTTTTCCCTGTCCTGGCAAAAAGCCATTGCCGGTGGCATGTTACCGTTTTTAATCGGAGATGGTTTAAAAATTGCGGCGGCGGCTTTTCTGGCAAAAAAGATAAGACCCCTTGTCAAATAATAGTCAAATAATGGCAACTAAAATTCTTGAGATAAACGATCTTACCCACCGATACCCGGACGGAGACGGCGGTATTTTCGATATCAGTTTTTCTGTCAACAAGGGAGAATTTATCATCCTGGCCGGCCAGAACGGTTCGGGCAAGACCACCCTGATCCGGCATTTAAACGGGTTGTTTAAACCTGCTGCCGGAACCATCCGACTCCATGGACAAGACATTTTCAAGGATTTGACCCATACCCGGAAAACCGTGGGCATGGTGTTCCAAGATGCCGATACCCAGATTGTCTGCGACACCGTATTTGATGAGGTCGCCTTTGGCCCTGAAAATTTAAATCTTGACCGAACCCTTGTTAATACAAAGGTCAATACCGCCCTGGATCAGCTGAACCTGACGGAACTAAGCAGCCGAAATCCGGCCACCCTTTCCGGGGGAGAAAAAAGGAAACTGACCATTGCCGGGATCCTTGCCATGGATCCCGAAGTCATCGTATTTGATGAGCCCTTTGCCAATCTGGACCACCCCGGCACCCAATCCCTTTTAGCACTCATTTCAGAGTTGAACAAGAACGGTCAGACCATCATCATGGCCACCCATGATGTGGAAACCGTTATGCGATCGGCCTCCCGCCTGCTCATCATCTCCCGGGGAAGGCTTGTAGCAGATGGGAAGGTGACACAGATGATTCGCCATCTTGAATCAAATGGCATCAAACCGCCCTGTACCTGTACGATGGAGCCGTCCTTTCCCCCCATGTCAATGACCCCCCCATGTCAATGAACCCCTTCATGTTCAAACCCGGCAACTCCCTCCTGCACGGTCTGGATACCCGGTGCAAAGTTTTCCTGGTCTGTATGGTGAGCCTTTCCCTGGTTAATGCAAATTTTCCGGCCTGTGGCATTCTTTTTGGGGTGCTTGCTTTTTTCACCAAAAATAGCGGACTTCGGATCGGACAAACCTTAAAGCACCTGAGATATTTTATCCTGTTTCTGGTTTTTATCCTTCTTTCAAGGGCCCTAACCATTTCCGGAGACCCCCTTGTTTCCCTCCATGGAATGACCATCAGCACCCAGGGTCTATATCAGGGATCTCTTGTGGCCCTTCGGTTTTTTCTAATCATGGTCACAGGCCTTGTCTTTTCGGCCACCACCCGGCCTTCCAGCTTGAAAAGTGCTGCCCAATGGTATCTAAAACCCATCCCCTTTGTCCCGGAAAAACGGGTGGCCATTATGATCAGCCTTGCCCTGCGCTTTTTACCCCTTCTCATACAACAAGCCCAGGAGACCTCAAATGCTATTTGTGCACGATGTGGAAACCTGGAAAAAAATCCAGTAAAGCGGTTTGTCCGCCTGACACTTCCTTTGTTAAAAAAAACCTTTTTATCTGCGGACCACCTGATTTTGGCCATGGAAGCCAGGTGTTATTGCGAAGACCGCACCGATCCTGAATTTAAACCCAGCGGCAAAGAGAGCATTTTCATCGTTATAAGCCTTACCTTTTGGTTCTGCCTTCTCTTGGCCTAACCCTGATCTCCCTGAACATTTTCAAGAGATAATCATGGGGCCATCATTGCAGGTAATATTTATGGCTTTTCTCTTTATAACTCAACTTTTTCGGAGTGGATTCTTCCTATTACCATAAAACAGAACCGATTGAAATAACAGAAAATATTGGATATCAAAGATAGAATTTTCCCCATTTATTCAAGATAGTGCCCTTCAACTCATGCAAACGCCTTTTCCTTCAAACGGTTTTAAATTTTCAATTTACCAGAGCAGGGCTACTTTTTCGGGATGGTTTTTCTATTGATTTATCGTTTCATTTATGTTCCTATTCGGCCTACATCCTCTGACAGTTAGTGTGATTTTGCTCAGCCTATAGAGATTTAAGGAGTTGGGATCCATGCAGATGTTTAGAACATCCTTACATGCCAGAATTCTTTCTATCATTATTGGTATTTTTATCGCAATGGGTGTCATTTATTTTTTGGTAAATAAGTTCATCCTATACCCCAAATTCGTACGATTGGAACAGCAGGGAGCAATAAACAATCTGACCAGATGTAAAAACGCCATTGACCAAGAATTATCAAACCTTAAATTATTGACTGGAGATTGGTCTTCGTGGTCAGATACCTATGCCTATGTTCAGCATCCAGATAAAACATTTGAAGACAGCAATCTGATTGACGAAACCTTTACATCCTATGAACTTCAGTTGATATTCATACTCAACAAAAAAAATAAAGTGGTTTGGGGAAAAATTTTTGATCATGGCATTGAAAATGAAATAGACTTCAAAGGGTTTAATAAAAATAGTTTTCCGGAGAATCATCCCCTCCTCCAATTTGATCACATGGACGATTTTAAAAAAATGTCCAAAACAGGAATCTGGGTTTCTGAAAAAGGCCCATTGTTCATCGTCTCAAATCCAATATTGAAAAGCAATACTGAAGGCCCTGTCATTGGAACCTTCATAATGGGCAAGTTTCTTTCAAAGGCCGTTGTGGAGAAACTCAAATCACAGGTACAGGTTGGATTTAAAATACTGTTGCCTGACGACCCCGATGAATCGGGCAAATTCCATTCCATTGAGGACGAAATCAATGATAATGGGGGATTCTATCTCAAAAAAAAAGAAAATGAACTATTCGTATATAGTGCTTACCCAGATATCGGTACAAAAACTGCGTTTATAATAGAAGCTCCATTCCCACGGGAAATCTCAAAAAACGGCGTCTCAACTCTGCGTTTCAGTTCGACGGTAATGATGATCACCACCCTAATTATTTTAGTGATTTTACATATCTTTCTCCGCAGATCGATCATAAAACCAATTGTCCAGCTTACAGATTTCACATGCTCTGTTAAATTGAACAAAGATTATTATCAACAGGTCTCCATTGAGCGCCTGGATGAAATCGGCACCCTGGCAGATGAAATGAACAAGATGGTGAGTACCATCGCTAACCAGACCTCACGGTTAACAAAAACAAATTTGGAACTTCAAGAATCACTTGATGAAATTAAAACCCTAAAAGGCATAATACCAATTTGCGCTTCATGTAAAAAAATCAGGGATGATAAAGGGTATTGGAATCAGATCGAATCCTATATACGGAGCCATTCAGAAGCAGAATTTAGCCATGGTATGTGTCCGGAATGCTCTGACAAATTATATGGTGATAAAGATTGGTATATCAAGATGAAAAAGAAAAAAACCGAGTGAGCATTTTGGGTATTTATGTAACGAGGAATAATTAAGATTGGGCAATGGCTTCCGAAAGAAATCCTCAGGGGTCTGAAACTGATCGTTAGTGAGCACTATAACGGGTATCGCACAGCTCATAATTAATAACTGGCCCAATGGCCAGATTCAAGTTGAAAAACAAATCGAACCTGGTGTATAGATTAAGGATGATCAAAATCAGGCAGTTCATTGTATTCATATTAAATAACGGCATTTTAGATAAGACGGATCTTGAATCTTCACGAAAAATCCACTTATTAAATATGTTTTGCTTAATCGGGGTCATCTTCATCTTCCCCATATCGATCCTGACCTTCCGCCTTCAAAACTATCTGCTTTTCACCCTGGATCTGTTGGTAATGGCATTCTTTGTCTCCAGTTTTTTTTATTTACGAAAAACATCCAGGTTTGACACCGCCTCACATATTTTTATCCACTCTCTTTTTGTGTTAATGCTATACTTAGTATACTCGGGTGGCGTGGAAAATACCGGCCCTGTCTGGATATTTATTTTTCCGGTTACCGCCATTTTCCTCTATGATTTAAAGCGTGGCCTTAACTACACCCTTGTGTTCACCGGCCTGGTTCTGGTTATTTTTTCCCTTCCCGATCACAGTTTTAATGCAACTGTTTATCCCATGGAATTTAAAATTCGCATATTCGTCTCCTATATGACGATTGTCATCATTACCGCTGTTTACGAATACTCCAGGCAAGAAACCTTTCTCAGGATGAAAGAGTTGAGCCGGCAGCTTGACATTATGGCCAAACATGATGCGCTCACCGGATTATTAAACAGAAGGGGGATCTATGACAGACTGGAATATGAACATACCCGAATGACGCGAAATAAAAATTCTTTTTCCATTCTTCTCGGTGATATCGATTTTTTTAAAACGATTAACGATCAATACGGTCACGCCACAGGAGATCACGCACTCAAGCGCCTTGCCAGGTTGTTCGAAGAGCAAACACGATCCCAGGATCTTGTGGCCCGATGGGGAGGCGAAGAGTTCCTCATATTACTCCCTGACACAAATATCAAAGGGGCCTATACCCTTGGCGAAAAAATCAGACGGGCCATCGAAAACCTAACCGTTGAATATTCCCAAAAACAGGTGAAATTCACCATGAGTTTCGGGGTGGCAGAGATGGCCCATGATCGCCCCTATGAAGAGGGAATCACCATGGCCGACCGCCAGCTTTTTAAGGCGAAAAGACAAGGACGAAACAAAGTTTTACCTCTGCCGGAAGAGTGATCTTCTGCATATTTTTAAAAAAGCATCCGGATAATTTTCCCCTAAAAACCGCCCAATTTTGAAATCCCAACAGTTTCCTGTCATCACACCCCTTAAATTTTGTAAAATTATATTTTGGTCATCCAAAATTTTTGTATTGATCCGACTTCTGTTTTGAAGTAAAATTCGATCATAATAAATCTGCATTACTTTTTATCTTTTAGTAGATTTAATAATTATACTCCCAAAAGGAGATGCCATGCCCAAAATAGATGACCCGTTTCTAGGACCTGCCATGTTCGACCTGAGGGGAAAACAATCGGTAAGGGCAACTTTTAAGCTATCCCAGAAAGCCATTGATTCCATCGGGCTTGTGGCCATCCACATGGGCATCAAACAAAAATCCTTGTTTGATCATATCATTGAGGATATGGCAGCCCTTTCCGATCTGGCTAAAACCATCCAGATCCGGCAATTTAAAAAACTTCCCAGAAAACAAAAAACCTTTGTACTAAGCCGAAAAACCATTGATGCCCTGAGCGCTATATCCGAAACCTATGGCATGCCCCGGGATGCCCTGGTTGAGTATTCGGTTCAAAAATTGGAATCGGTGATACTGGCGGAAAAACTGCGCCATGTTGAACGTAAAAAACTCAACAAACAAATGACCGCCTATTTTCTGGCTGGCGAAGCATTGTACAAGAACGCAACAAAGATATTAGGAGAGGATGATCCTTTTTGCCGCCGCTTTGAAAAGGCCGTGGTCACGTCGAGGAAAACCACCCAGGAGGTAAATGAATTCCTAGAGAAAAGCAAAATTTTAGAAGACTTTTAAATAAATTTTTCATTTTATTTTTTTATACGTTTATATAAATAATTAAGGAGGAGGACGCATTGATTGATGTTCAAAATCTGACCAAGTATTACGACGACTTTTGCGCGGTTGATCATATCAACCTGACAATCCAGCCCGGAGAAATCCTCGGGCTTCTTGGTCCAAACGGTGCCGGAAAAACAACCACCCTGCGAATGCTTACAGGCTTTTTCAAACCCAGTTCCGGCAGCATTACGGTCAACAATCTGCAAATGGGCAAGGACACCCTCAAGATAAAGTCCCTGATCGGCTACCTCCCGGAATCAGCCCCCCTTTATCATAATATGCTGGTATATGATTACCTTAGCTATGTGGCCAAAATCAAAGGAATCCATGCATCTGAAAAAAGAGAGAGACGGCTCAGGGAGTTGGTTAAACTGTGTGGACTCGCCGGCATCATGGGAAAACCCATTGCCAATCTTTCCAAGGGATTGAAACAACGGGTGGGAATTGCCCATGCCATGATGACGGACCCGCAGATTTTGATCCTGGATGAACCCACCTCGGGCCTGGATCCCAATCAGATTGCAGAAATCCGGGACATCATCCGATCCATTGGAAAAGAAAAAACCATTATTTTTTCCACCCATATTTTAAGCGAGGCAGAAGCGACCTGTGACAGGATTGCCATTATCAACAAAGGCCAGGTGGTGGCCAACGATACCACTGCCCGCCTGAAACAAAGTGCAACCCAGGCATCCTTCATCCGCCTCTCCCTTTCAGGCCCCTCAGAGGCCCAGGCCACAGAACTGCTCAAAACCATTGATGACACCCTGGAAATCAAACCGCTGGCCACCACGGAACAAGACATGGTTTCCTTTGAAATCAGAGGGTCCCATACGTCATCGGATTCAGATATAAGATCCAGAATCTACCTTAAAATCAAAGAAACAGACTGGATCATGATGGAACTTGCCAAAGAGTCCCAGGCCCTTGAAAAAATATTCCAGGAACTGACAAGGGAGGAGATTTAAATGATGACACAAATAAAAACCATTGCCGTCAAAGAATTTAAAGATTATTTCATATCACCCATCGCCTATATTGTAATCGCCCTGTTTTTGATTGTGAGCGGGTGGTTTTTCTTTTCCACCTTTTTTATTTTCGGCAGAGCCGATTTAAGGGATTTTTTCTCATTTCTACCCATCACCTTTTCCTTTTTTATCCCGGCCATTACCATGCGCCTTTTTTCCGAAGAAAAAAATGTCGGTTCCTATGAAACCCTTCTCACCATGCCCGTCTCTTTTACAGACATTGCCATTGGTAAGTTTTTAGCTGCCACCCTTTTTACGGTAGCCATGCTGCTCCCCACCCTAGCCTATCCCATTTTCATTTCTTTTATCGGACAAGTGGACCCCGGTCCCGTCATTGGGGGGTACCTGGGGGCTATTTTGCTGGCAGCGGCTTATTGCAGCATCGGAATTTTTGCCTCGGCCCTGACCCGAAACCAGATCATCGCTTTTATCATTGGGTGCGCCCTGTGTTTTACCCTAACCATCCTTGACCGGATGCTTTTTTTCGTGCCTGCAAAGTTAGTCGCCTTTATCGAATTTATTGGCGCCAATTCTCATTTCACAAATATTTCCAAAGGCATTATCGACTCCCGGGATATCCTTTATTTTATCAGCCTGGTCTTTGTTTTTATTTTTTCAACCTATATTGTTATGCAAGAAAAAAACTAAGGAGACACAATGGGTAATCCATTCATAAAAGAACATTATTTAAAATTTATCCTATATATCGCCGTGATTGTATTGGTTAATATTGTGGGACTGACCCTGTTTTTCAGGGCAGACCTTACCAAAAACGGGATCTACTCCCTGTCCGATGCCAGCATAGAGGCCGTGGCAACCCTGTCCGAACCCTTGAGCATCAACGTTTTTTTTTCCAATAACCTTCCGGCCCCCCACAATAATACCGAGCGGTATCTTCGGGATCTGATGGTGGAGTATGCCGCAAACGCCGGCAGACTGTTTAACTATACCTTTTACAATGTGTCTTCCGAACAGGGAGATCTAACAAAACAAGCCGGCGATAACCGGGAAATTGCAAAGAATTTTGGCATCCAGCCCGTCCAGATCCGGGTCATGGAAAATGATGAGATCAAATTCAAAAATGCTTACATGGGCCTTGTCATTGTCCATGGAGACCTCATCGAAAAGATCCCTGCCATCACCTCAACCGACGGACTTGAATACCAGTTAACCACCGCCATTCAAAAGTTAAACAACAAGGTCAGTGCGCTTTTGCGCCAGACGGACAAAATAAAGCTCACCCTGTATTTATCCTCCTCCCTGAACACCATTGCCCCCCTCATCGGCCTTGACCAGTTGCCAATGCTTGCCACGGGAATTGAAAATACCGTTAAGGCCCTTAACGCCAAAAACCTTAATCTCTTTGAGTTTAAACAGGTGGACCTCAAAACCAAAGAAGATTTGGAAACCATGGCCAAAAAATATGATCTTATGGCCATGAGCTGGCCTCAGATTTCCGATAAAAACATTGCATCAGGCCAGGGAGCCGCTGGCCTTGTTGTAGAGTACAAAGGGCAGGTCTCAACACTTCCGCTTATCTCCTCCATGGAACTTCCCATCATCGGCACCACCTATCAGATGGCAGACCCAAACGCCCTGGAAGAAGAACTGACCCGCATCATGGAAAAGATGATCGGCATCAATAAGAACATCGGATATCTTTCCGACCACGGCACACAGATGCTTGGCCAGGACCGGATGGCCATGATGCAGGGACGAGTTGGCAATGGATTGCAGGTGTTTAACCAGCTGTTGTCCTCCCGATACGACATCAAATCCATCCCCTTAAAGGAAGCGGCCATTCCCGACGGTTTAAACTGCCTGATCATTGCAAAGCCCACTGAAAAATTTTCAGATTATGAGTTGTTCCAGATAGACCAGGCGCTGATGAAGGGGACCAACCTTGCCTTTTTTGGCGATGCCTTCAACGAAATCATGCCCCCGGGCGGCAGGGGAATGCCCCAGTATCTGCCCATGGATACGGGTTTGGAAAAACTGCTCACCCATTACGGGATAAGCATGAAGCCCGCCTATGTTCTGGACAAGCAAGCCTATAAACATCAGCTCCCCCCAAACCAAGGAGGAGGCGAACAAACCATCTATTTTGCGCCCATGTTAAAGGAAAATTCCATCAACAACACCCCCAAATTTATGAACAACATCAAGGGGCTGATTGCCATGCAGATTTCCCCGTTAACCCTTGAAAAGGAAAACATAAAAACAGACCAGGTAACGGCCACAAGACTTTTGACATCCTCGGACCAAGCCTGGCTCATGGAAGGCACAATCAACCTGAACCCCATGTTCATCACCCCGCCAGCCATTCCGGAAGAATTTGCCACCCATGACCTGGCCTATATATTGGAAGGCCAGTTTACAAGCTATTTTGCAGGGAAAAAGATTCCAGTAAGGGAAAAACAAGTCGGAGAACAAGATCTCCCCCCGGAAACAAAAACACCCCTGGCTGAAGCCAAGGGAGTTGAGGGACTTGTAACAGAAAACCAAATAATCGCCTCATCAAAACCGGCCAAAATTTTTATCCTGGGTTGTTCCCAGGTGCTCCAGGACAATATGCTGGATCCCCAGGGACGCTCCACCAATGCCACGTTTATTTTGAATGTTATTGACCATCTCAATGGAGAGGATAATATTGCACTCATGAGAAGTAAACAGCAAACCTTAAATCCCATTGCAACCATCGACCCATTCTCCAAAAACATAATCAAAACCTTTAATATAGTGATCCTGCCAATTCTGGTTGTCCTGTTCGGCTTTGGAGTCCTTGTTCGGCGGAACGCAAAAAAGAAAAAAATCTCAAAGATGTTTCAGGTTTAAAAAGGAATATACCATATGAAAAAAGAATATTTAATACTGGCGGTGGTTATCCTGGCATTAAGCGTTTATCTTGTCCTAAAAAAGGATAACCTTCAAAACTACACGCTGCCAGAACCCATGAAGATTGAACAAGGGGAAATTAATAAAATTTTGATTACCCGGAAAAATATCCCTGTGGAACTTGTCCGGGAAAATGAAATCTGGGTGGTGTCGGATAAAAAATTTACGGCAGACACGAACAAGGTCAACAAACTGTTAGATGTGATCCGAAACCTGAAGGTATCGGGTCTTATTTCCGAAAGTTCTGATACCATCCGGTATGAACTGGATGAACCCCAAGCCATTGATGTAAAAGTTTTCAAGGACCAGGAGCCCCTTCTCTCGTTTAAAATCGGAAAAACAGCCCCCAGTGGAAATCACACGTTCATCATGCTGGCAGGGGGTACAAAAATTTACCAGGCGGACAAAAACTTTCAAAACGAATTTAACACCTCGGTTGACACGATCCGGGACAAACAGGTTCTGACCTTTAAGCAATCGGCCATTGAACAGATCACTCTGGTAAAAGACGGGGTCACCAAAAACTTAACAAGGGCTCCGGCACCAGCACCGGCAAAGGATGACAAAGAAACCAACGTTTCATGGAAATTTGAAGATGGGACAACTCCTGCCAAAGAGGCCCTGACCAATCTTCTATCCTCCTTATCATTTCTCAAATGTGAACGGTTTTCTGACCTGTCCATGGAAGAGCTGGAAAAACTATCGCCCTTGTGTAAAATAACAATCAAAGACACAACCCCGATTGTTTTAAAGATTTTTGAAAAAAAAGACGGAGACTCTATGGTCGCAACCTCTTCCATGAACCCCTATCCATTTGTTCTGGAATCTTATAAGGGAAAGGACATCCTTTCCTATGTGGACCAACTTGCAGGGCTTGTAAAAGAGGAGAAAAAAATTAACAAAGAATAAATGCGGTCCTTAAAATGGTTCTGGGTTATTGGCCGGGACAACAATTAGGGTCACCACCACCATGTGGTGGTGGTGGTGGTGACCCTCAAAGCAAGAGCCAGATATTCACATGATGTGAATGCCTTGAAATAATAGAAGAACCCACCAAACAATTTTTAATGCATTATTTTTCAATGTACACCCGCATATTCTAGTTTTTTTTATTCTTTGTTTCTGATAGGATTGGATCATATAAAAATTCCAATATAATTTTGTCTTCAGGGCAGGCATGATAAACCGTTGATATGGTAATCGGAATAAACAATATCTGCCCACAATTCAGAAGGAAAAAACCATGGTAACAGACTCCATATCCGGCCCCACATCAGGCGATTCAAATATCCAGGCCAGCATTCTGGTCATGGACGATGAAGAACATATCCGTAGTATTACCCAGAAAATGCTTGAAAAATTCGGTTATTCCGTCTCTCTGACGGAAAACGGAGAAAAGGCCATTGAAATGTATTGCAAGGCCCTTGAAAAGAATTCTCCCTTTGATCTGGTGATCATGGACCTGACCATCCCCGGCGGTATGGGGGGGAAAGATGCCTCCCAAGCAATCCTCAAGATGGATCCTGCTGCATGCATCATTATTTCATCAGGCGATTCAAATGATCCGGTCATGTCGGATTATGCGGCATACGGGCTACGGGGGATTATTCCCAAACCCTATCGGATTGCAGAATTGAAAACAACCGTTGAAAATATATTGTCTGGCAAATAACCAGCCAATAACGGGTCAACATTTTTCACTTCTGTCACCGGATTTCCCAAAAATATTTTGTAATATATGACCTCCCCCACCACCACCCATAAAATATAAAAAGTAGAGAGGTCCAGCCTCCTCCACTTTCACTCCACTTCCCTACCCCTTTGCCATCATTTCGTCGAACCATTTCAAAATTTCAAAACCGTTAACCAATTGATTTAAATGGATATTTAATCGTATCGACTCCTTTGCTTTAAGCAAAAAAATATATACAACCACTTTACTCCCCATTGATACACCAAAAGCCTTAAGCCTATTAATAGGTGCTTTCAATAAAATAATTATAATAAATTTGAATTTTTACCTTGACTTAATACGGGTTTTTCGTAAAAGTGTGTCGTATAGTGGTGGAAAGTGGATATAATTTTTTTTGAGGCTTAAAACAAGTGTTTCGATCAAGCTCCTTTCATACAATTGACCCAAAGGGACGGGTTATCATTCCGGCAAGGTTCCGAAAGGTCTTGAAGTCGGAAGATGAATATGGGGTTGTGATTTCAAACAAGGACGGCTGTATCTATGCGTACGCCTTCAGCGAATGGAAAAACCTTGAACAAAAAATCCTTGCGACAAAAAGTGCCAGCATGGAAAAGTTCAAACGCTTTTTCCTTGGCAATGCATGCCCGTTGAAATGTGACAATCAGGATCGGATTCTCATTCCCCAGAGCTTGAGAACCTATGCGGATATTGAAAAGGACATTGTCCTTGTGGGTGTCCTGGACCGATTTGAAATCTGGTCCAGGGAAAAATGGAATCACGAAAACCTGAAAATGGAGCAGGAACTTGAAAAAGAGGAAGTAAGAGAAGAAATTGCTTCCCTAGGGTTATAAAAATGGGATTTGAGCATACCTCTGTCATGCCGAATGAAGTGCATGCGTATCAAAATCTGAAACCCGGGGACATCTGCGTGGATTGTACCCTGGGCGGTTCTGGCCATGCGCTTTCAACGATCAAGGCGATCCTTCCAAATGGCATGCTTCTGGGCATTGACCAGGACATGGATGCCATTGTCAATGCAAAAAAGGTATTGGCCCCCTTTGAAGAAAACACCCAATTGTTCCATAATAATTTTGCAAGCCTCTCTGAAATTTTGAAATCCAATGGAATAAGCGGCGTGAATTCCATCCTCCTTGATCTGGGATTTTCCTTTAACCAGTTGGTGAACGGCAACCGTGGGTTCAGTTTTAATAAAGACGAGCCCCTGGATATGCGAATGGATATCCGGACATCCCTGACAGCCGCACAGATTATAAACACATACACGGAAAAACAACTGGTCCACATTTTTTTTACCTTTGGAGAAGAAAAACTCTCCAGAAAACTCACCCGGGCCATCCTGAAAAAAAGAACACAAGCCCCCATTGAAACCAGCCGTGAACTGGCCGAGATAATTGTGGACGCCACACCCGCAAAATTTATCTATAAACAGAAAATCCATCCGGCCACACGGGTATTTCAGGCACTGCGAATAGAGGTGAACCAGGAACTTGCTCAACTTGAAACCTTTATGCAAACCCTGCCCTCCCTACTGTTAAAAGGCGGTCGGGTCTGCATTATTTCATTTCACTCCCTTGAAGACCGCATTGTCAAGCACGCCTTAAGAAAATTTGAAAACGGATGTACCTGCCCCAGGGAATTCCCCGTGTGCATGTGCGGATTTGTGCCCCAGCTAAGATCTATTTCCAAAAAGCCATTGCTACCGACACAGGCAGAAATAGAGTCTAATCCCATGGCCCGAAGTTCTAAGCTTCGGGTAGCAGAGAGAATATAAAAGCGAAGAAGGGCCCATGACGATAAAAAACAAATCACACAAGAAACAATCTCCAGGATTCAAATGGCTGGTACTGATAGCCGTTCTGTTTTGCGAGCTTTTAACCCATGCATGGGTCAGGACAGAGTCCACCCAGACCATCCTGAGAATCTCCAATGCCCAGGCCGGCATCGCAAAAGCCAGGTCCTACGGTGATGCCTTGTCCGTTGAACGCAACCGACTCAAATCAGATGAAAGGATCACCCGGATTGCCAGAACCCGCCTGGGGCTTTCAACCGATACATTCAACAAGACCATTTATCTTTCTGGAGAGGATCGATAATGGAGAAAAATCAAAAAAAACGACTCACCCGACGGATTCTTGTGGTCCAGATCCTGATGGTGGGATGTATTTGTCTTCTGGGAGCCAAATCCTTTCAGGTTCAAGTTTTCAA
>JAFLJU010000349.1 GCA_022712835.1 Desulfobacteraceae bacterium | reverse complement strand
CAAACTCCTATGGGGCACAGATGGCCGCCGGACAACAATTATTTGCCTATACGGCGCGCCAGGACATTGATGAAGGGCTCAGGGAGTTTGCTGAAAACATTGCCATGCTCATGATCCAAAAAGAAGGGCGGGAACTCAATCTGGAATTTGTAAATGAGGATCTCCAAAAAACCAGTCAGCAACTTCATGTTGCCAAACATGACCCATTGACCCATCTGCCTAACCGTGGGTTACTCTATGAACGCCTGGAGGAGCTGTTTGACATTTCCAAAAAAGAAAACACAAGCCTGGCATTGATTCTCCTTGATCTGGATAAATTCAAGCCCGTTAATGACACATATGGTCATGAGACAGGAGACGATCTTTTGGGCCAGGTGGCATTAAGAATAACGGCGGCTGTCGGAGATGCCGGATTTACCGCACGTCTGGGTGGAGACGAGTTTGTTGTTCTTTTACCGGAGGCGGACAAAACCCTGGTCTATACCATTGCCCAGAAGATACTGCTGGCCATCAAAAAGCCCTTTAGCCTGACCCCAGGCAAGGTGTTTATTGATTCCTCAATCGGCATCTGTTTTCTGGACCAGGCAACAACAAGTCCCCGGGCGTTGTTAAAAAATGCAGACCTTGCCATGTATGAGGCGAAAAAGGCAGGCCGGGGAAGCTATGTTGCCCATATAGTAGAATAAAACAAGCCGTTATTTATCAGTGGTGTAACCGCGTTGGTGCAACCGCATTGGCGCAACCGTATTGGCGCAATGATAACTGACCATAGGAAAATTGAGCAGATGAAGATTAAAGAGAATTCAGATGAACAGCTTTTAGAGATGATTGCCCGACTTTGTCATTTTATTGCCTTTGAAACAACGGGAAACACTGCTCCTTCACCCGATTATAAAGGCAAGTCAGATTCAAACAAAAACCTACCGGAAACCCCGGTGAACAAAGAGCAGATCATTCAGCAGCTATTTGCCTTAACAGACCAGGGCAGCCCCTCCAAAAAGATTTCCAGTCTTGCAGAATCCTTTGGCCTTATGCTGGTAAAACTGGAAACACGGGAGCTAAAACAAAAAGAACTCATTGCTGCCCTGGAAAAAAATAACAAAGCGCTTAAGATTGCCACCCGGAAACTGGGCGAACAAAACAAATCCCTGGTGGTTTCTCTGAGGGAAAAATACAGCCCTGCAATGTTTGTGGGCCAGTGCAGACAGATGCAAACAGTTACACAGACGGCACTAAACATTGCACGGCATCCCATCAACACCCTGATCCTGGGGGCCAGTGGAACCGGCAAAGAAGTTTTTGCCAAAATAATTCATTATAATTCCCTGCGGGCGGAAAATCCATTTCTGGCCATCAATTGCACCGCTATTCCAGATGCGTTATTTGAAAGCGAAATGTTTGGTATTGAAAAAGGAGTTGCCACGGGTGTTCTCCAGCGAAGGGGACTTTTTGAACAGGCCCACACCGGCACTGTCTTTTTAGATGAAATCGGGGACATGAGCCTGGTGAATCAGGCAAAGCTGTTACGGGTTCTTGAAGAACGGGAAGTGGTTCGGGTGGGTGCCACAAAACCCATAAAAATTGATGTTAAAATTATCTCTGCCACCAATGCCGATATTAAACAGGCAGTGAAACAGGGTAAGTTTCGGGAGGACCTGTATTATAGGTTAGATGTTGTGGAGCTTACCCTACCCCTTTTAAAGGACCGGGGAGAGGATATTCTCATCCTGGCCGAAAAGTTATTAATGAAAAATAGTTCAGACCTGGGTCGTTCCCCACTCACCCTCTCCAATGACGCCAGGAAGTGTTTGCTTGCCCATGACTGGCCGGGCAATGTCCGGGAATTAAACAATGAAATGGAGAGAGCTGCTGCCCTTACCCTGTCGGATCGGGTTGAACCCCGGGATTTATCCGCTAAATTAAGCTCTCTTTATGCCACCCCGGACTCTGGGGCTAATCCGGAAAATCCTGGGGCTGATCCTTCTGATATTGATTTTTCAATGGGGGAGCTGCCGAGCTTTAATCTGGAAGAAGTACAGCACCAAGTTATTTTGAAAGCCCTTAAAAGCACCGGCGAGAATAAGACAAAAGCGGCCGCTCTGCTTGGCATTACCCGGGAGGGATTGCGAAAAAAAATCTTAAGATTTAAATTGGCGGACACCCCATAAATTATGTTTTTTTATGGCCCCATACCGATGGCAATACCGTGAAACCCGATTTATTTTTTTCTTGAGACCCCGTGGTATTTAGAAATCTGCAATGGTGGGAAACACCTCAGAGCCATCGAACAGGGCTATTTCCCTGAATTCATCAAGTGAGTCAAGGAAAAGATCAAAAAGGTTTGGGTCGAAGTGCTGTCCTCTATATTCTTTCATAATGTTAAGCGCCGCTATTTCTTCGATTGGGGGCTTGTACACCCGTTTATGCACCAAGGCATCATAAACATCAGCAATTGCCACAATCCTCCCGCTCAAGGGGATTTTATCTCCGGCCAGCCCTTCGGGATAACCGGATCCATCCCATTTTTCGTGATGGCAAAGGGCAATTTCGTGCGCCAAATTAATCATCTGGGTATTTGAATCAGCCAGCATCTTTCCACCAATCACCGTATGTTGTTTCATGATTTCGAATTCATCAGCAGATAGTTTGCCAGGTTTTAGCAAGACAGAGTCCGGGATGCCGATTTTTCCGATATCATGCATGGTCGAAGCAATTTGAATATCATCAATCTCACGGGGCGTCCAGCCAAGCTTTTTGGTAAACACCACTGAATAAAGGCCTATTCGCCGTATATGCGCACCTGTTTCATCATCCCTGAATTCTGCGGCGGAAAGCAGGCGCAGGGCAACTTCCTCTTCTCTGTTCCTTACCTGTACGGTTCTTTTCCGAACCTCTTCTTCAAGAAGTTCATTGCTTAATAAACAATCCCTGCCACGCTGTAAAAGCTTTCGCTGTTTATCATGGGCGTCCTTTGGATGTTCAATTGTAAGAATTTTTGTATTTCCCAAGCATATTGCAGATGCTTCAAGTGAAAATTCATATCCGGCAGCATCTTTTTCTATCCATGGCCCGGAAAAAGAGCGTCCTTTTTCATTTTTTTCCCAAAAGTCATTTGCATCAAACAGATAGTTTTCAAGAAAAGGGCTCCATTCTTCAGGGGCAACGGGCTTGTTCGGTCCAGCGACACCGGGAAAAAGGTGCTCAAACCAATCCGGAATTGAACAGATGGACTCAAAGGTCTTATTACCGGATCGTTCCAAAACAAAGATATCAAGCGAGTCAAAAAGAGCGTATAAAGTCGAATCTTTCATTTAATCACCCATAAATATTATAGAAAGAATAGAAGGGTATTACTTTTCAAGCATTCTCGCCCCAAGGGTTAAAAACGCCTCTTCAACAGATAGTCCCTGTTTCGCGCTTGTCAAGAGAACGTCCCAGCCCTTTGA
>JAFLJU010000490.1 GCA_022712835.1 Desulfobacteraceae bacterium | reverse complement strand
GATGTCAGTAAAGGGAAAAATAAAAATGAATAATTGGCGTAATTTAACTACCAATATGATTCTATATTGCAAAGAGTGGGAAAAAACGGTCAAGTTTTATCGTGACTTATCTTTGCCCGTGAATTTTATGAACGATTGGTTTGTTGAATTTTGTTTGACTGAAAATTCAAGGCTTAGTATTGCAAATGAGCAGTGGTCTACCATAAAAAGTCCATCAAAAAAAGGGATTACCATCGCTTTGCAGGTTGAAGATATTGATGCTGTATGGGAAGAGGTTATGAAAAAGAAACTTGAACCAACAAAAATCAAATCTCATCCTTGGGATGCAAGAGTCTTTTACCTTTTTGATCCTGAAGGACACCGATTAGAAATTTGGCAGTTCCATAAGCAGACTGAGAAATAAAAAGATGTCTATCCGGGTGATTGTCGACATTGCTATCAACAAGGACAAGGACAAGCTGGGTGCTATCTCTTGATATCAGGAGAAAAGGGTTACTTTTTTGTTATTTCTAATCCCTGGGCCTGAACCGCTGTGATGGCAACCGTGTTGACGATGTCGGTAACCAGGCACCCCCGGCTTAAGTCATTGACCGGTTTGTTCAATCCTTGAATTATGGGGCCGATGGCAACGGCGCCCGAGGACCTCTGAACCGCCTTATAAGTGTTGTTGCCCGTGTTGAGATCCGGGAAGATAAAGACAGTTGCCTTTCCTGCCACCGGGCTGTTCGGAAGTTTTGTTTTGGCCACATTGGGCTCAATGGCTGCATCATACTGGATGGGGCCTTCCACCAGCAGATTGGGTCGTTTTTTTCTGACCATTTTTGTGGCCTCACGCACTTTGTCCACATCCTTTCCCTTTCCCGAGGATCCGGTGGAATAGGACAGCATGGCGATGCGGGGGGAAAGGCCGAACATCTGGGCTGTCTCGGCCGAGGTGATGGCAATTTCAGAAAGTTCCCTGGCATTGGGATCCGGATTTATGGCGCAATCGCCATAGGCGAGCACCCGGTCCCACAGACACATGAAAAACAGGCTGGAAACCGGGGTGTCTTTTTCTTTGGCCCGTATGATTTCAAAGGCCGGCTTGATGGTGGCGGCGGTGCTGTGAACCGCACCTGAAACCATTCCATCCACATGTCCCAGGTGCACCATCATGGTGCCGAAAAAGTTGACATCACAGATAAGATCCCGGGCGTGTTCCCTCGTGATCCCTTTGTGCTTTCTTAACTCATAATAGGTATTGGTATAAAGATCCAGGTTGGGGGAGCTTAACGGCTCTATGATCGCTATTTCCCCTATGCGCAAACCCATTTTGGAAATTTTTTGGCGGATTTTTTGTTCATTTCCTAAAAGGGTGATATCCACTATTCCTCGGTGAAGAAGTGCTTCTGCTGCCAGAAGAATTCGATCTTCCGATCCTTCTGGCAGTACGATTCTTTTTTTATGGGCGCGTGCCCGTTGAATCACTTTAAATTCAAACATTTTTGGCGTTACAATGGTGCTCTTGGTGGTGATGACCTTTTCTCCCAGTCGTTTTATATCAATGTGCTGTTCAAATAAAGCCAGGGCACGGGTGATCTTTCGGTCATCAAAGGGGGCAATGTCAGATTGAATTTTTTCAACCTGAACCGTTGTTTGGAAGGTGTCTGTGTCCACACTGAGGACGGGTACCATTCCTGAGAATCCCTGAATGAGTTCCCAGATGGGTTTTTCTGGCAGAAGCCCTCCGGTGAGAATAATCCCCGAGATTTTTTCAATGGAAGTCGAAGACAGGGTGGCCAGGCAGGCAACAATGATGTCTGCTCGGTCTCCCGGGGTAATGATTAATGTCCCGTGGGTGATCCGGGGCAGCAGATTCCTCAGTTGCATGGCAGCCACGGTAAAGCTTCTGGCATGGCGGTACATCTGTTTTTTGCCGCATAAAATATTGGCATTCAGGGTTTTGGCCACTTCGGCCAGGGTGGGTTTGGCAAGGACCGCTTCATCGGGTATGGCGTATATCAATTGGTCCCGTACAAGGCCGGCCGCTTTGATGCGATGGATGATATCATCTTCTGTTGATGCGGTGACCCGATTGATGATGGTGCCGACAATCTTGCATCCTTTTTCAACCAGGGATTCCAGGGTCATGCTGATGAGTTTGGATACATCCTCCAGGGGCTTTTGATAGGCATTTGCCACCAGTAATACCGGGCAGGAAAGGTTTTTGATAATACTGGCATTGATGTCAATTTCAATGCTGGCCGTGGAGGAAACAAAGTCAGTTCCTTCGCAGAGGATAAAATTGCAATACCGCTGTGCCTCGGTGTATTTTTCAATGATTTTTTCAATGATTTCCCCTTTTTTCCCAAGGGCCATTAACCGCTCCGCTTCTGCCTGGGTGATCCCATACATTTTTTCATAGGGCAGGTTCAGGTTGAACTGGGTTGCCATCAGCAGAATATCCGGGTCCTTAGGGGTTTGGGCATCGGGGTTGATGATGGGTCTGAAAAAACCCACGCAATCCAGTTTTCTGAAAAGCATCTCCATTACACCCAATGCAATGGCCGATTTTCCGCTTCCGGATTCAGTGGCTGTTATGTAAAGGCCATTTGACATCTGTTTTTCTCCAGTCACAATTTCGGTATTTTTGTGATTATCTATTTGTGATTATCTATATTGATATGGATGAGGGGTTTTTTCGGAACATTAGACCGATAATACGCTTATTCCATGGTAATTGTATAAGAATATGGGTAAAAATTCAATTGATTTTACAGGAGAGTCCTTTTTCTTGGCTGGGGTTCATTTATTCTTCGTGCTTGATTCAACAAAAAGATTGTGAAGCTGTTTGGAATAGGGGATAGTCGAGATTAAAAATGGATATTTAAGTTAGGTGGTGCTATGGATTTATTAGAGGCTCTGAAAAAAGAAAACCGGTTGTTAAAGCAGGAAAACACCGCCTGTAAAGCCCAGGGAAAACTGTTTGAGTTGTTGATCGAAATGGCGGGTTCTGCGGCTGAACAAAAAATGCTCAAGGTTTCCATGCAAAAAACCCTGGAGGTGACGGCCCGGTTGTCCGGGGCTAAAATGGGCAGTCTCTTTTTATTAAACCCGGAAGGGATGGTGACGGACAGTCTTCTTACCCGGGGGGATGTCAGCCCGGGGCGGCGGTCTGAAATCCTGGGGTCTGTTTTGGACAAGGGGCTTGCCGGGTGGGTGCGTATTCACGGGAAGGTCGGGTTAATCACAGATACTCAAAAAGATACCAGATGGCTGTCTCTGCCCGAAGAGCCTTATAGGGTCAGATCTGCCTTGGCGGTGCCCATCATGAAGCAGGACTCCCTGTTTGGAATTGTGACCCTGATGCATCCTGATGCCTGCCATTTTAACCGGGAATCCATTGAGATTGTTCAGATTGCCGCAAGCCATATGGCCCTGGCCATTGAGAGCGCACAGCTTTATATTAAATTAGATGAATTGCATCACCTGCGTCAAAAAGCCCTGGATAGGGATCTTAAGCTGGCAAGGGCGGTTCAGGAAAGTTTTTTGCCGGCCCGGGTGCCGAGAATAGACGGGTATTCTTTTGCAGCCATGAATCGGCCTGCCCTTGAAGTGGGGGGGGATTTTTACCATTTCTTCAAATTGCCGGAAGGTAAATTGGGGGTAGCCATTGGGGATGTATCGGGTAAGGGGATTGCCGCTTCTCTTTTTATGGCAAGGCTCAGCTCAGACCTCCAATATTATTCTTCCCTTTACACGGATCCGAGTCAGCTTTTTTCGATGATTAACAGACAACTTTGTTCCCGGGCAAAACAGGGAATGTTTGTCACTCTTATCTATATTCTGCTGGACGTTAAAACAGGGCAGATCTGTTTTTCCAATGCCGGCCACAGTTCACCTGTTTATGTGGATGACCAAGGCATTCAACTGCTTGGCAGCCAGCAGGCCAAGGGGCCTCCCCTGGGGATTTTACCCGATGCCCAGTATGGGCAGGATGAGTTTGTGTTGAGAAAGAATGGGCTGGTTCTCATTTATACCGATGGCATCATTGAAGCAAAAAATCAGGATCAGCAATTGTATGGTATCCACCGTTTGGAGCAGGTTCTTGCCACTTGTTCGGCAGATTCTGGCCTGGTTGTCCGCAAGATCGTTGATTCTGTGGACCGGTTTTCAAAGGGGCGGGGGCAAAGCGATGATTTGACCCTGGTTTGTTTTAAAAGAGAAGCATCTGAGCCACGGTCTCTTTGATTTTTCCCGCCTTTCCGGTCTTTTTTCGAAACTCCATTTCAGCCCGGGCCATTTCTTTGTAAAAGGGGGTCCGGTCAAAGGGGATATAGAGGTGTTTCTCAAAGGGGCCGGCAGAACATCCTGGCCCTTTAAAGGCCTCGGCCCCAGGCCTGTGAAGTTCGTGGGGAATCCCATGGAGCCTGCATATCATGGGCCGATGTTGGTAGACCATGCAGCGGCCTTCCTGGTTGAGGGGGCAGATAAGCTTCAGGGATGTCGGCATCTTTTCATCTGGAAAGGTTTTCTGGTAATAGCTCCCAGCCCTTGAAAGGGCTTTTCTTTTGATATCCGTTGCCAGTTGGTTAAACCCGTGAACCAGGTAGGCTTTTTCAATAAAGGTGTGGTGGAAAAACAATGAGGTGCAACAGTTGTCTTCACATCCCTCACAGAAGAAACCGTATTGGGCGGCTGTTTTATCCCAAACTTCGTCCATATTGGCATAAATATCGGAAACCAGATGGAATTGTTTTTGTTTCATGGGGCTGGTTTCCAAGGCGATAGGGTTCATGGCTAAACCAGGGGGGTGGGGAAAAATATTTTGGTATACAAATCCAGAGCATACCGATCTGTCATGCTGGCAATCAGGTCACAAACTGATCGTTTCAGAGCATTTCGGGTTGAGTCCCAGGGAGCCATTTCCATTTTTTCTAATTCCTTTTGCATCCCATCCGGGTGTTCAATAAAATACTGATAAAGTCCCCGGATAATTTTTTTGACCTTTAAAAATTCATTATGGACGGCGGGGGATCGATAGACCTTGTCATAGAGAAACTTACGTAAAATGGTCATGGCATGTAAGGCATCTTCTCCCAGATTCAGAATAAATTTGCCATTCTGGGGCCCAGAGTTATAAAC
>JAFLJU010000483.1 GCA_022712835.1 Desulfobacteraceae bacterium | reverse complement strand
CGGGGTTCCAACAATCATTCCCAGAATACTAAGGGGCTTTTCCCGGGGGCGAGGGCTCATCCCTACGGTAATTTTTTAAAATACATGGATGTTAAAAAGAAAATTGATACCAGAGCCCGGAGTCGTGGAGAACAAAATGTGAATAAAATTGAACCCATACAACCTGTCACACGGGTGAATCCCATTGGGGATAAAGATTAAGTCCTGATTTTCTGGCTAGAGGTCGATGGTGGATAGGGGGGTGCCCGTGGTCAAGTCTAAAATTTTCGCCTGGAATTGATCGATAATACCATAGGTGTACCGGTTATTTCTCGGATTTGTGATGGTTCCCGGATTCATGAAGATTCGGGTCTCTTTTTCTTTTAAACAGAAAAGATGGGTGTGGCCGGAGATGATAATACGGGTATCATCGGGGGCAATTGGTTTCCCATGGCCGTGGTGTAGTAAAATGGTTTTCCCAAATGCGGTGAAAACCAAGTTTTGCTCATACCCAGGGGCAAATGACGGCGTATCACAATTGCCGTACACATAATAGAGTCTCTGGGAAAGATTTTCTATCTCCTCTTTTATGAAATCTGGTTGGAAATCGGTGCGGGAATAGTTGCCGTAACGGGTATCAAAAAGGTCTCCGGCAATTACCAGGCAGTCGTTAGGTTCCATCAATTGTTTTATGGTCATCCAGGTATTTAGGCTCCCATGTACGTCTGCCGTGACAAATAGCCGGGTCATAGGGTTAATCCTTTCCCGGGGGGGGCGATTCTTTTAAGTGCATAAATTCGTTCCAGAACCGGTGGATGAGAATAATTTAAGAAAACATAAAAAGGGTGGGGCGTGAGGTTGGACAGGTTGTGAACGCTTAATTTTTTCAATGCCGTGACAAGGGAATGGGGATCTTTTGTGGTTAGTGCGGCAAATTTATCTGCCTGATATTCATCTTTACGGGAGGATGCCTGCATGATCAAGGAAAGACACATATCAATGGGAGAAAAAAGCAGGCCAAAGAATATCAAGCCAGCATAGACAGAAACCGTATCAACAAAAAATGCGTGGAACAAACCTTGATGTGAGATGCAAAGCGAGATGAGAAAAAAAATAATTCCCATCTGAAGGATGCTGACCACAAGACGCTTGAGGATATGTTTCTTTTTGAAATGTCCCATTTCATGGGCAATAATGGATACCAGTTCTTCTATGGTTTGCTGTTTGATCAATGTGTCAAACAGGACGATTCGTTTGTTTTTTCCAAATCCGGTAAAAAATGCATTTGATTTGCCGCTTCTTTTGGAACCGTCCATGACAAATATCTGGGAGAGTGGAAAATCAATGGATTCAGCATAGCTCAGAATAGCCTCTTTCAAAGGGCCCGGCTCCAATGGGGTGAATTTGTTGAAAAGCGGCATGATCCAGGTGGGAACAATATATTGTATCGCCATGATAAAAGAAATACTTGCCATCCAGCAATAAATCCAAGCCAAGGGGCCGAAGGACCCGAAAAACCAGAGGATCAGGGATAAAAATAAACCGCCCAAAAGGGTGGACAGAAAAATGGACTTTATAAGGTCTGTAAAAAATAACCCAGGGCTTGTTTGATTAAATCCGAATTTTTCTTCTATGACAAATGTGGCATACAGGTTGAACGGCAGGGATATTAAAAGTTTTGAAAACAATAAAATGCCCATAAATAAAAGGCCGGATATAATGGGGTTTTGCCCGAGATTTCTGACATAGGTATCCAGAAGACCAAACCCCCCTCCAAACCAAAATGCCAGCAGAACGGCAAGGTCGAAACTTGCGGTGATGAATCCAAACCGTGTGTTGACTCTCAGGTAATGTTGGGATTTGGTATATTTGGCTCTGTCATATACATCCAAAAATTCATGGGGCAGTTGTGGCTTCAGGTGGCGTATGTTCAGAAAATCGGCGAGACTGTTTATTAAGTACCCTGTTATCAGCGTCGACAAAATAAGAATGGTAATGAATTGATCGGAAAAAAACATGGGGGGGAGTGGCCTTTTTAGGAATTGATAAGATCTCTTAATTTTCCGGAACATTTAAAGGTGACAACCTTTCTGGCAGATAGGGTCATCTCTTGATCCGTTGCAGGGTTTCTTCCCTTTCGTGCTTGTTTCTCGTTGACACAAAATTTGCCGAATCCGCTGATCATAATGTCTTCTCCATCTTCAATGGTTTCTTTTATGATTTCAAGGAAGGTTTCCATTATCTCAGAGGTAGTGGGTCTGGACAGGTCCAGGTTTTTTTGTATTCTTTCTGCAATGATGGTTTTTGTTAATGTCATAAAATTTACTCCTGGTACATATCCAGCTTTTTAAATTTGGTTTATTTAAAACAAGTGCCTGGTAAAATACGTTAAAACCCGGTGGGTTGTCAAGGGAGTAACCCCGGATACTTGTGTAAATTATTCCTTAATTTGATAGGATAGATTCGTGATTTAAAATTGCCAAGGGCATACTTTTTATTGCATAGTATGAATAAGCAGATTAATTTGTTTGTTAATTTGTTTTTAGTTTGGTATTTGTATATGGCCTTCGGTGTCCCTATATAAGAAATGGCATGATTGGTGAATGTCAAATATATTTAAATATTTAGTTTTTAATTCTGGTTTACGATGGAGTGGTTATGACAACGATAAAAGCAATTACTGCCCTGGACGGGCGATATGCCAGCTTGACCCAAGAACTTGCCCAAATTTTTTCTGAATACGGGTTGATCAAGCATCGGGTTCAGGTTGAGGTTGAATGGCTTAAATTTATTATCAGCGACCTTAAGCTTGTTCCCGGCGATGAATTTGATTCAAAGGTCTTTGATTTAACCGTCCTGGATGAAATCGTCACAAATTTTGATACCAAAGATGCCCAAGAGATTAAAACCATTGAAAAAAAGACCAACCATGATGTAAAGGCGGTTGAATATTTTGTTAAGGATAAGCTTGACAAGAAAGGCCTTTCCCATATCCGGGAATGGGTTCATTTTGCCTGTACCTCCGACGACATTAATAACACTGCCTATGCCTTAATGCTTAAAAAAGGCAAGGAAATGGTTACAGATCTTTTGAACCAGGCCATTGAAAAACTGGAAGAAAAGGCGATGGAATACAAATCAATTCCCATGATGTCCAGAACCCATGGCCAGCCTGCAACCCCCACCACTGTGGGAAAAGAATTTGTCAATTTTGCCTGGCGTATCCGTCAGGAAACCCTTTTCCTTGAAGGAAGAAGTGTCCAGGCAAAGATAAATGGCGCAACGGGCAATTATAATGCCCATTGCTTTGTTTTTCCTGAGATTGACTGGATAGCGGCTTCAGATCGTTTTATTACCCGTCATTTGAATCTGGAACCCATTTTGTTTACCACCCAGATTAATCCCAACAGTTCATTGTCCCAGATACTTCATTCTTTGGTCCGGGCGGCGGCGATCCTGATTGATTTTGACCGGGATATGTGGGGATACATTAGCCTTGGTTATTTTAAACAGCGGATCAAGGAGGGGGAGACCGGTTCTTCCACCATGCCCCATAAGGTCAATCCCATCGATTTTGAAAATTCTGAAGGAAACATGGGGCTTGCCATCTCTATGATGGAGCATATAGCTGTCAAACTTCAGAAATCCAGATTTCAAAGGGATTTGAGTGATAGCACGGTTCTCAGAAGTTTGGGATCTGTATTCGGATATTTCTCAATTGGCGTAAAAAATGCCTTGAAAGGACTTTCAAAGTTGGACCTTAATGCAAAGGCCCTTGCAGATGATCTTGAAAATAATCAAGAACTTTTGGCAGAACCTTTCCAAACGGCCATGCGGGTTTTTGGTGAAAAAAATCCCTATGAACGGTTGAAGGATTTGACCCGGGGGCATAAAATCGGTAAAAAAGAATTGCAGACCTTTGTGGATGGTCTTGAAAAGGTTCCCCCAGAGTTTAAAACCCGCATGGGGCAGTTGACCCCGGCAAGCTATGTGGGGCTTGCTGAAAAACTTGTTGATACCTATTTTAACACTAAAAGATAGGAGAAGATCCTTCCATGTACCCTGAACTCAATACCTCTTTGGATGCTCCCCTTGTATTTGCCAAGGAAGAAAAATTGTTGCCAGGAAAGGAAGCGATCCCGGTAGATATCAATGATCTCTGGACGATTCTGATTGTAGATGATGAAGAAGATGTTCATAAAATCACCCGGATTACCCTGAAGGACTACGTCTTCCAAGGGCGGGGAATAAGACTGCTAAGTGCTTACAGCGGCCATGATGTGAAAGAAATTCTGTCAGAAGAAAAAAATATTGCATTGATTCTTCTGGATGTGGTGATGGAAGAAGAGGACACCGGTCTTAAACTGGTTGAGTATATCCGCAATGATTTGGGAAACCATGGGGTCCGGATCGTCCTTAGAACAGGACAGCCGGGCAAGGCGCCGGAACAGACCGTTATTTCCCGGTATGATATCAATGATTACAAAACCAAGCCTGAATTCACAGCTCAAAAATTATTTACCTGTGTCACCGCCTGTCTTCGAGCATATCAGAGTCTCAGAACGATTGAACGTAATCGAGAAGGGTTGGAGTCCATTATCAATTCTTCCGCCATTGTATTTGAAGACCCTTCATTCTCTAAATTTGGGCATCGGGTTCTTGACCAACTTCATGTGATCTTAAAGTTGGCCCTGGAGCCTGCTAGTGACACTGCCTATTTTATGGGTATGCCCGCTGGTCAAATTTTACTGATGGCTGGTACCGGGGCCTATGCAAACAGGGAAGGCAATTGTCATGAAGAAATACTTCCTCAATCTATGCTAAAAGAATATGAAAACCTGGATGCCGAGGGAGGAGAGGTGTTTTTAGCGGATGAATATCTGGGTGTCTTTAAATTAAAGGAAGGTTTTGTCAGCCTGTTGTATTTAAAGAGCAACGTTCCCCTTGGTTCTGTTGAACAATATCTGTTGAGAATATATGCGAATAATATATCCATGGGGTTTGACAACATCCGGCTGACCCGGGAAATTATTAATACCCAGAAGGAAGTCATATTAACCCTGGGGGAGGTTGTGGAAACAAGATCCCAGGAAACCGCCAATCATGTGACCCGGGTGGCAGAGTTCTGCTATTTCCTCGCAAAAAAGTCCGGTATGGATGAACGAACAGCTGAGTTGTTAAGATTGGCTTCTCCCATGCATGATGTCGGAAAAATCGGTGTGCCAGAAGCTATTTTACACAAACCCGGGAAGCTGACTTCCGAGGAGTTTGAAATTATCAAAAAACATGCCAGAACCGGGTATGAGATCTTGTGTAAATCGGATCGTTCTATTATGAAAACTGCGGCCATCGTAGCATTTCAACATCATGAACGATGGGATGGTAAGGGATATCCTCAAGGGTTGAAAGAGCAAAATATCCACGTGTTCGGACGGATTGCAGCCATCGCTGATGTGTTTGATGCCTTGAGTCACAAACGATGTTACAAAGATGCCTGGCCTTTGGAAAAAATTGTGGAGACTTTTCAACGTGATGCCGGGACCCATTTCGATCCGGAATTAGTAGATATCTTTCTGGCCAATATAGATGCGTTTATGGGGATTAATCGACGTTTTCCTGAATAACCGGCATGGCCGGAGCATAACCGGCATGGTCGGAGTTTCATATAAAGATTTAGAAAAAATTATTGGACAGCGGAAGGGATTTTGATGTTAAAACTACTCAGATACCATGGAGCGGATTTATATTTCAGCTGGCTGAGCCCTCTTGTTTCCAGGCAATCAATGGCTAATGAAAATGTGTGATAATCAATTTGAATATCATGCCAACCAAGGAATTTTAGACGTTTGTTTGCCTGGTAATGTGACATGGCCGGGTTGATTAAAAATGCATTGGCAAGGCTGCGGATGAAACCGGGGATTAGGGAGGGTTCGACTCCATTTTCAATCAATTTATAAATAAGTTTTTGATCAATGATAGTCATTGAAATCGCCTTAGTGTTTGGGTAGTTGAGGGCCCGCTTTTTAGTGGGTCGGATAGTGGGGTCGGATCCAATCTAACTGACATGGTATTAAAAATTGCGGATCGAGTCAATCCGGATTACTCCAGATGAAAAAGAGAATTAAAAGCAAGCATCCAGTAAGATTGGACGTTCCACGGGGATTAATTTGTTATATTTGTATGTTTACTGCAAAATTCATTGATTATCGCTATAAAACGAAGTTTTTAAGATTGCTGTACCCAAACCCCTCACCCTCTGGTTCGTTGTCTGTTTACGATATGTATCATTTTTTTTTAGTTTCTAAACCAAGGATATTGTGTTCCAACGGGAACAACTGGGAGATCAGAATTTATGGAAAAATCTGTATTGAGCAAACAGGAATTGGCACTATTGCAATTGGCCCGGGAATGTATTTCTAAGGAATTTACAGAAAAGGGTTTCGGAAAAGTTGAGATCCCAACTGAAATTTCTAAGGCGTTCTTGAAACAAAAACGGGGTGTTTTTGTGACGCTGCATAAAAATGGACGGCTTCGCGGGTGTATTGGAAACATTGAACCCGTCAAAACCCTGGAGGCGGGTGTTCGGGAAAATGCCGTATTTGCAGCCTTCAAAGACAGTCGATTTGCCCCCCTGACCCTGGATGAACTGGCCCTGGTAGATATTGAAATCAGTATTTTGAGCAAACCCACACCTCTGGCCTATAAAGATGCCAGGCAATTGATTTGTGCTCTTGTACCGGGAGAGGACGGGGTGATCCTGGAGAAAAATCATCACCGGGCCACTTTTTTACCCCAGGTATGGGAGCAGCTTCCCACACCCGAAGAATTTTTAAGTCATCTTTGTTCCAAAGCCGGATTGGCTGCCAACGAATGGGAAACGGCAGGTTTACGGGTTTATACCTATCAGGTTCAATCATTTGGTGAGAAGGATGGATAAAAATTTTACTTTCTAAAAAACGCTAAACGGGGTATGTTTCTGTGGTTAGAAACGTAAACTTGGGGAAATATATGACCATAGATCAGGAATTGTTATCCGTTATTTCATCCATCAATGAGATTGATGAGTTAAACCGGTTTTTTAATGAAATTTTTACACCGGCAGAGCTGGATGATATCTCTTTGAGATGGAAACTTCTCAAAGATCTTCACAGCGGGGTGACACAGCGGAAGATCTCTGAAAAGTACGGCATCAGTCTGTGTAAAATAACCCGGGGTTCCAGGGTGCTTAAAGATGAAAACTCCGTGGTGCTTAAGGTTTTAACTCACAAGTTTTAGTGAAATAAGTTCCAGGGCCAGTTCAGACCAAAGTTCCATATTCAGTTCATTGAGCGCCTTGGTTTTCGCCCATTGAAACCTGCAAAGTTCGGGGCCAGGGAGATAGGCTTCAGGCGTTTGGGTAAGAATCCTGAAAACCGCCCCTAAATGTACACTGCCAACTTCGGTGATTTCTTCACTGATAATTCCACAAAATTCTATGGTGTCCAGTTTCGGTCTTTCCAAGAGCTCTTCATTAAGTTCCCGCTCCATTCCGGATATTAAGATATCCTTGAAAGATAGGTGCCCCTCTTTTTGATCAATGGGGTTTATATGGCCGCCTATCCCTAAGGACCAAAGATCATGGAGTCGTTTCTCACTTCCCTGACGGTTATATATGGCGGTATGACCCAGGGTTGTGGTCTGAAGTACAATATAGGGAATTACCTGCTTAAAGCCGGGGTTATTCTCAGCCTCTTGTCGAGGGATAAATTCAAAACCAGCCAACGTGCATTTTTCGATGAATATGCCCTGGTTCAGAGGGACAATACTTTTGCTTTCGACCCATGATGGGGGCAGGCGGTCCCGCTGGATGCACAAAACACTTTCTTTTTTATTCACAAATAAAATCCTTGAATAATGGTTGATAGATCAGGTCTTTTTACCATAATTCCTTTCGAAAGGAAAAGATTTTGGTTCCATCCTTATCATTATTTAAAGGCGCCCGTGTAACACCAGGGAAAAACGGCCGGAAAAGGGAGTTTTCATGGAGATTTTAAGTTTCATATGATAATGAAGAATAAACCATTATTCCTCTCTTGGAGATCTCATGCTATTTATCAACAAAAAAAATATCGGAAAAATTGATCAGAAAGTTATTCAGGATGCCGTCAAAAAAGCATACGAGCTTGTTTTAAAAAACGATTACAACATGCCCGATCGGATACATGTGGAAAATGAGCAAAATACCTTGCTATTGATGCCCTGTTTTAGCAATGATTTTTTTGTAACAAAGCTTGTCTCTGTATTTCCCGATGCAATTAAATTTAATCAACCTGCTGTGAACGGGGTGTTGGCACTCTCGGATAATAGAACGGGTCAGCCCTTGGCCATCATGGATGGTGCTGCTCTTACTGCCGTAAGAACCGGTGCCGTCGGGGGGCTGGGGGTAGCGCTATTAACACCTGAAAATCTTGAAACGGCGGGTATCCTTGGCGCAGGGGTCCAGGGGCTTAGCCAGGCACGGTATCTTCTCCATAACCGGAGGATCCGCAATCTATGGATCGGGGATTTGCAGCTTGCAGCAGCTGACAAGATGGCCCATGCCTTGAAAAAACTATTTCCCCAGGTGACCTATGTGACTACGGAAAACTGTGAAGAATTGGTGAAGGCATCCCAGCTGATTATTGCTGCCACCACCAGCCATCGGCCATTGTTTGCCGATGACCCGTCTCTTGTGAAAGGGAAAACATTTATTTCCATCGGGTCTTTTAAACCGGAAATGAAGGAGTTTCCCGACGCGGTCATAACAACTGCGGATCATGTGTATGTGGATACCTTGTTTGCTGCCAAAGAGTCGGGTGATATTTGTATCCCCCTTGAAAAAAGGATAGTGGCACCTGAAAAAATCCATGCATTTTCCGCTTTGCTGGAAAAACCGATTTCTTTGGAGAATAAAACTATTTTTTTTAAATCCGTGGGAATGGGATTGTTTGATTTGGCGGTGGCATCTGCGGTTTATAAACTGGCAATGGAAAATAAAATGGGTCAAACGCTTGAATTCTAATTGAGCTGAATTTGGATAAAGAGGGATTAAAAAAGGGAGGAAAAAAAATGGAGCGGGAAACGGGAGTTGAACCCGCGACTTCGACCTTGGCAAGGTCGCACTCTACCACTGAGTTATTCCCGCTCAGCAAAAGTGGAATCTTTCTACTTTAAAACAAACCCTTTGTCAAGCATAGATGCTTTTTTTTTAGTGGGAAATACAATAAAGAAGGAAAAAATGAAAATTAAGAATGTATTGGTTACCGGCGGTGGAGGGTTCCTTGGAAAGGTGATTGCCCGAAAATTGATTCAAAGAAAACTGAATGTCACCTCTTTTTCCCGGCAGTGGTATCCGGAATTAGAGGAGATGGGGGTGGCGCAAATTCAAGGGGATCTGTGCAATCGGCAGGAGGTTGTAAACGCATTTCAAGGGATGGATACCATATTCCACGTGGCGGCAAAACCCGGAATATGGGGGAGTTTCCAAAGTTATTACTCAGTCAATGTTACGGGAACGAAGCATGTGATAGAGGCATGCCTGGAAAACAGTGTGGCCCGGCTGATTTATACCAGTTCTCCCAGTGTGATCTTTGATGAATCCGATATGGAAAATCTGGATGAATCCATTCCTTATCCTGCAAGCTATCTGGCCCCCTATCCTGAAACCAAGGCAATGGCTGAAAAAGCGGTTGTCGCTGCCGCACAAAAGGGGTTGGCCGTCATTATTCTTAGGCCTCATTTGATCTGGGGACCCGAAGACAACCATCTGGTTCCGACCATTCTTCGTCGGGCAAAGCGTTTGAAAAGAATTGGAACAGGCCCAGACCTGGTGGACACCATTTATGTGGACAATGCAGCCGATGCCCATATTCTTGCCGCAGAAAAATTGTTAACCAACCCGTCTCTTTCTGGAAATATTTATTTTATCAGTCAAGATGCGCCCATCTCAAAATGGACATTGGCCAATGCCTTTCTTTCTGCCGCAGGACTTCCCCCCATAAAGGGTCAGGTTTCTGCCAGAACGGCATATATAGCCGGGGGGGTGTTTGAATGGATCTACAGGCTTTTGGGGATCAAAAAAGATCCGCCCATGACCCGCTTTGCCGCAAAGGAGTTGGCAACCTCCCATTGGTTTGACATCTCCCGGGCAAAAAAAGATCTGGGGTATGTGCCGGCCATCTCCACCGAGGAAGGGCTAATACGATTAAAGCGATGGTTAGACGCTAGGGGGGTATCTGGTTATGAAATATGAAAAAGAAACCTTTTATTGGTATCACAAATGCGTGAGGGTCATTGTTTCTTCGGTTAAGGGATTTGGGCAGGATCGTTGCGGGTTGAGGGCATCTTCCCTGACCCTGTATACCCTTTTTTCAATTGTTCCGGTAATGGCCATGGCTTTTGGTATTGCCAAGGGGTTTGGATTCCAGCAGTTTCTTGAAGCCAAGGTTTTGGACATGTTTCAAGGCAGGGAAGAGATCATTAATAATGTTCTGGAATTTTCAACCAATCTGCTGGACAAAACCAATGGCGGGCCCATGGCAATTTTAGGGATCATCTTTCTCCTATATTCTCTGGTAAAATTGTTGGGGCATATTGAAAATGCATTTAATCAAATCTGGGGGGAGAAAGATGACAGGTCCATTATTCGTAAAATTACCGATTATATGACCATTTCTGTTGCAGCAGGGTTGCTGGTGCTTTTTTCAAGCAGTGCCACTATCTTTGTCACCACCCGCCTGGGGAAATTTATGGATTTTCTCGAGCTACCAACACATTTTGAACGCTTGATCTCATTTGGATTTAATATTTTCCCGTTTCTTTCCATTTGGGTGCTGTTCGTCTTTTTTTATGTGATTATTCCCAACAAAAAAATAGATGCCAAGGCGGCCATCGTTGGGGCCATTGTGGCCGGTACTATTTTCCAGTTTGTCCAGATATTTTATTTGAAATTTCAGGTAGGGGTTTCCAATTACAATGCGATTTACGGCAGTTTTGCTGCTCTGCCACTATTTCTCGTCTGGCTCCAGATCTCCTGGGTGATTTTACTATTTGGGGCAGAAATTGCATTTGCCTGGGAGAATACCATAAGCTTTGATAACAATGCATTGGATTATGACGATTTGAGTTTGCGCCAAGAAAAACTGATTGCGTTGAGAGTGGTTCTGTTTTGTGTTAAGCGGTTCGCAAAAGGAGAATTACCAGCCACGGATATGGATATCTCAAAAGAATTAAATCTTCCTCTGGGAATCATCAAAACCCTTTTGGTAAAGCTTATGGAATCAAACCTTTTATTTCAGGTCAACGTTTCCCATGGTCTTTTCGGGTATTGTCCGGGAATGGATATTGAGACCCTGTCGATTGTAGATGTGATAACGGCTTTTGAGCAGCCAAAAGACAACGGTAACCGGGTGAGTTCCACTCCGGAATTTGATGTGCTGGAAGAAAGCTTAAATACCTTTGCCTGTGCGTCCAGGAATTCTTCCGGAGAACAGAAATTAAAGGAAATTTAGTTGCTCTGGGTGGTGATCTTAAAAAAAACTTTTATATCGTTTTCCTTGCGTTTGAGCTGATCAATGCTCAATCGGAGAATCGCTTCATTGACTCCGATTTTTTTTGGGGCGTTTTTGATAGTGACCGGCACGGGATTCCCACTGTGACCGATCCCGGCTTTCTGGGTCAGATAGTTCGCCAGATTGATGATCAAGGCCTGGTGTCGATATTTTACAGGAGATGATTCCGGGTTGTGATGAAATCGGCAGGGAACCATGATGGATTGGGGAAAATTCCATCGTTTCATTAACAAGGCGGATAATATGGAATGATCCAGTTTGAAAATCGCATTTTCGGCAAAATACAATGGTTTTTTATTTTCCATGGCAAATTGCCGGACCTTCATATATTCTTCTTTAAAATACATACTAAAAACGATTTTGCCAATGTCATGGAGAAGGGCAGGGATAAAAATTTTGCTTGCAATGGCCGGATTGGTTCTTTTGGCCAGTTCCTTTGAGACGGTTGCAACTCCTATCCCATGTATCCACAGGGCTTTCATGTCCAGAGTTAAACCTGTTTTGCCGGTAACTGCGGAGAGAATACCCATGCCAAGGGCAATGCCGATGATCTCATCAAATCCAATGACCGAGATGGATCGTTTGATGGTTGCCACCGGGGTTTTCTGGGCATAGTAGATTGAATTGGCCAGTTGTAACAATTTGTTGCTCATTCCCTGATCGTAGGAGATGACATCGGCGAGATCTTCAGTGGTCGTTTTCTCATTGGAGGCCACACTGATGATTCTGTCAATAACAACCGGGAGCGTTGGGATATCACTCTCCCTTTTTTGTATCATTTTGAGAATTTGGGTTTTTACGTCCATTTAATCCTTTTCGCTGAATCGGTTAAAGCAAACCTTGTTATATTCCAGGGTTTCCTTTGGATGACCTTGTTTAACCTCGTCAGGATACCCTATCGCAATGATTGATTCAATCATTATCTTATCGGGTATTCCTAAAAGATCTTTAATATAGACATCCGCACTTTTAACCGAATCATGGTCCCGTTTTCTGATCTGTATCCAACAACTGCCAAGGCCTAAAGCGTGTGCAGCCAAATGGATGAATATGGAGGCTATGGATGTATCCTCTACCCAGACATCGCTTGTACTCGGATCTGCGCAGACCACAATTCCAAGAGGGGCTTTTGCCAAGAAAGAAGAACCATGGGGCTTTGCGGTCGATAGTTTTTCAAGAAGATCTGGTTTGTCAATCACAATAAATCTCCAGGGGTTGAAACTTCTTGAGGAAGGAGACCTCAGGGCTGCCTCGATGAGTTGTTCAATTTTTTCTGTTTCAATGGGCGTTTTTTTGAATTTGCGTATGCTTCTTCGCTGTTCAATGAGTTTATCAAACACAGGTTTGTCCCCTTTTTTTAAAACTAATGAAAACTGGTTAATGAAAACGGGTGATATTTATATTCCCTTTGGCCTGGATTTCATCAAATTTTTTTCTTAGAAACCGTTTGAAGGCGTTCCTTGTTACCGGCCATAGCAGCATGAGTCCGAAGACATCTGTCATAAGTCCCGGGGTGATGAGGACAAGTCCTGCAATGAGAATAATCAGTGCGTCCATCAGGTCTTCGGCTGGCATAATGCCCTGGTCAAGATTCCTTCTGACCTTTAACATGGTGTTCATCCCTTCCATACGGGCAAGCCATGCACCGGCGAATCCGGTTAA
>JAFLJU010000698.1 GCA_022712835.1 Desulfobacteraceae bacterium | reverse complement strand
GTTTTAACTTTTTCTGTCTGGTGCCTTCTCAGTGCTCTGTTTTTCATAGTCTGGCTCCTTAATAATAGTGTAATGAGATAAAACCTTAGAGAACGCCTTTGCATATGATGCAAACAAAGTTTGTTTCTTATGGTAAATGATAAACACTTAAAAAAGGTTTTTCAAGGGAGGTATGAAAAAAAGTTTGTATTGACTAAAAAAAGAAGAGTCGGCAGATCAAGTTGTTTATTTTGTAATCATGACATGTGTTTTAGAAAAAGTCCATGACATTTGATCGCTTTTCTTTTCTATCCTTTAAAAATAGGTTACAATAACAAATCATATATTGCATAAAAATTAATAATTATGCCGTTCCTTTTCGTAAAACCAAGGAGAGATGAGATGGGATTAATTCAATGGACAGAAAAATTTAGTGTGGGAAATAAAGAGATCGATGATCAGCATAAAAAATGGATCGAAATTTATAATACAGCCCATGAAAAGATGATGAGCTCCGATGAAACCTTGTTCCGATCAAGCGGTGTGGATGCTTTGGCAGAAATGAAGGCCTATAGTGAATATCATTTTTCCTTCGAAGAAAATCTCATGGAGAGTATCGGGTTTGATCAATTAGATTCCCATAAATTATTGCATAATGTGTTTCGGGGGAAAATTGAAAAAGTTATTCTGGATACCCACCAGGGAATCCATGTTTTAAATTCAGAGATTATTAAAACTGTTGAAAATTGGCTGGTAAACCATATCCTGACGGAAGACCAGAAAATTAAAACCCTGTTAAAATAATTTAAAATTTTAAATCCGGGTTTATTCTTTTTGGTTCATTTTTTTTAAAGATTTAAAGGAAGCTTTAAATTCTTCACAGGGGTTCTTGTAAGACACTCGCTGGGTAAACCAGAGAAAATTTGCGGGCAGCACTGGCTCAAACCCTTCCAGCTCAAGTGGCTGCAGATACTCCCCAAGATCGGAGGGGGCTATCGTTATTTCGGTCAGGGCAATGTTTACCTGGGAAATATCCGGATTCATGGCCTTTACCCTGTCCATGACACCCAGTCCATATTCTGTGTGACCGCCACCAATTAT
This sequence comes from Desulfobacteraceae bacterium, assembly GCA_022712835.1. The sequence goes on along the minus strand of JAFLJU010000698.1, from coordinate 5,283 downwards.
GACCACAATAGGCCCTTGGTGATCCTTCTCATATAATTGTGATATGGACAGCGCCATTTTATCATTTCTTGAAAGCCAGGTATCATAGAGCCGGGATGTCATTCTATCATTTCCCATGCCGCAATGAACTGATTTGAACATGGATTTCATGTAAGCTTCATAGGGTGCATTGGAAAATCGGGATGAAAAAATCAATTTTCTTTCGATATTCGAAACCCCTTCCAATCCTTTTCGGGTGATTCTGCGTTTCTGTGAACCGGACAGGTCAAGGCCTGAAATCAGCAGCTGATTCTTCTTGGCAAGTTTGAAAAGGTCATAGTAATATGCCCACATGGTATTGGATTGGGAATCCCAATCCAATTTTGTGCGAATTTGCTTTTCAATGGCTTTTTCCATTTTCGGGGAGTGGGCAGCTTTGCCTGAGTCGGCAAAGTTCAGCAATAGGGGGGTATCATCCATGGAGAAAAATTCAAACCCGAGAATGGGAAATTTTTTGCGTTCAATAAGATCCTGGATGATTCTATGCTGGATGGCATGATGCATAGGGTTGTCATGTTTTTCAGATAAATAAATCACCTCTATGTCTGAAATTGTATCCATCAGGTGATTGAAAGAAGAGGGGGCTTGGGTTTTACTATGGATGATTTTATCAATCAATGGATCTTGCCGCTGGATTTTGGGGATTGTGGCGCAAGAGAATATCATGGGGGTCAATAATAGTAGTGCCGTTAAAAAAATGCGTGTCATGGGGTGTCCTCACCAGGATAAAATAATGGTAAAATTAAATATTGAAGACACTATAACACTTTTTCGGGTTATTTCCAGTATCCTGGATAACCCAAGAGGGAGAAATTAATGATTCAAAGGCTTTTTAAAATATAGCACGATGCTTTTTCCTAAAATCGGATTGAACAGCTTGTCCACAAAGGCGGTGATTTTTGGTTGTTTCATCAGATCCCAAACCAGAATCCTGTGGTACAGGTTTACAAGGAACGAATCGGTGCGGTTGGGCCCCACCAGGCATTTCAGCCACCAATAGGGGGCATGGATGCTGTGGGAAAAATGGGATCCCAAAAAACTGGGTCCAAGGGCTTGTATTTGCTGAATCAATGCCTTTTTTTTGTAGATTCTGACATGGCCCATGTTGGCATTGAGATATTCATCGGAAAGAAACCAGCAGATCTTTTCCGGCCAGGCTCTGGGGACACTCACTGCCAGAATTTTACCTGGGCGCACGATCCTGACTAATTCTGCTATGGCCGTGGCATCATCTGGTATGTGTTCCAGCACTTCCGAGCAGATGACAGAGTCAAAGCTGTTGTCCTTAAAGGGGAGGGCGGTGATATCCATGGTGGCAAGATTCCAATCCTTACAGGCCAGATCTTTTATCTCATCGTGGAATGTCAGTTTATCCCGGGTTTGAACCAGATTGTCAAAGCCGAAATCAGCCCCGGTGCAGATGGTATCACGTTCCTGGGCAGCCCGAATGGTATGGCGACCTTCTCCGCAGCCAATATCCAGGATCCGGTCAAAGGGATGGATATCAAGCCGGTTAAAATCAATGGTAAGCATGGATAATCTTTCTATAGGCATCTGCCGTCTTAACGGCTGTTTTTTCCCAGGTAAATTCTGACATTACCCGGTCATACCCTTTTTGGGCAAGTAATTCACGCTGGGCTGGATCTTCCAGCAGCTCGATAATGGCTTTTTCAAGCGCCGGGGCATTTCCGGGTGGAACCAGCTTGGCAGCATTTCCTGCCACCTCCGGAAGCGCACCACCGGTGGTGCAAATCACCGGTATCCTACAAGCCATGGCTTCTCCCACGGGCAAACCAAATCCTTCGTAGAGGGAGGGAACCACTGCAATACTGGCCTTTGCATACTCCCTTACAAATCGATCATGGTCGATGCGCCCGGTAAATTCAATATGACGGCCCAGATCGAGTTTCTTAACCAGCTTTTCAATTCCGCCATCTTTTTTGGGAGTTCCAATAACGGTCAGGCTGACTCGATGGGTTTTTAAGACATTTTTCAGGGCAAACAATAAATGGTATAAGCCCTTTAAGGGGGTGTCCGCACTATTGGTTACAATGAGTCGGCCGGGAATTTTCCGGATATGGTCCAGGGGATAAAAATGGTTGGTATCAATCCCGTTGGGTATGGTTGTAAATTTTGATTCAGGAACCCTAAATTCCTTTGAAATATCTATTTTGGAGCTGTCCGAGACGGTAATAATAGTCTTAAGTCTTCTGGCCACCTGTTTTTGCATGCCGATAAATGAATACCACCGGATAGCTTTGAGTTTTTTGATATAAGACCGGGTGCTCTGGATGGCAAGCCTCCTGTCCACGGTCATGGGATGGTGGATGGTGGCCGTTACCGGGACTTTCCTTTGCAGGGAGAGCAGGCCATAGGACAGGCATTGATTGTCATGGATGATATCGAACTTGTTCTCATTCCCTTTTAAATGCCGGTTTACCCGCAGGCCAAAGGTCATGGGCTCCGGGTACCCCATGGCAGAAACGTCCAGCCATTCTAACAGATTTATGGGGTCTTTGAGTTCTTCCATCTCAGGTGTTCGAAATGGATTGTCTGGATTGTATAGATCAAGGGTTTTCAGCATGGTCAGGGTGCCGCTTCCGTTAAGCTGGGGATCAGGCGGGCCTGCAATGACCTCGACTTGGTGCCCCAGGTCGGAAAGGGCGTGGGTCAGGTGTCGGACATAAACACCCTGGCCGCCGCAATGGGGGTTGCTTCGGTAACTTAAAATACCTATTTTGAGGGATGATTTCATATAGAATATAGATGGTGCGCCCGGCTGGAATCGAACCAGCGATCTTCAGCTTCGGAGGCTGACGCCTTATCCACTGGGCTACGGGCGCACAAAATCCAAATGCTTTTATACCACGTTATCAAATAAAATCCACATTAAATTTAGCCTTTGCTTCTCCTGCCACGTATAAAGACCCCGCGATACAGACGGCATCATTGTCAGAAGAAGTTGATATCGCATGGGTTACAGCGGTTTGTACATCCTCTATAACCTCAATTATAATTTCATTTTTTTTGTCTATAATCTTTTCAATTGCCGATTTTAATACAGCAGTTTCCAGGCTTCTGTCAATTTTGGCCTTGGTAACAATGATTCTTTGGGCACAGGGAACAAGATATTTGAGCATTTCTTCAAAAGGTTTGTCATCCAGGATTCCCACCACAAGGGTGAGTTTTTTATCGGACAGGGTTTGGCCTAAATATTTGCTCAATAACTTGGCTGCCTTGAGATTGTGTGCGCCATCCAGTATCACTAAAGGTTTTTCCATTATAACCTCTAACCTTCCAGGCCATTTTGTAATAGCAAGCCCTTCAGTGACAAGCCTAGGGGACAATGTATACCGGGGATCTTTTTTTTTGAATTTGGTAAAAACAAGTTCACAGGCTGCCAGGGCCAGGCTTAAGTTTTCTTTCTGGTGATCTCCGGGCAGGGGTTTTAAAATGTCTCGATAGGTCTGGTGGAGCCCCCGGTAAAGATAGGTGGCTTTTTTGGAGTTTTTTCTGATTGAAAAATCATGCTTAAACTGAAAAAGAGGGGCGCACTTTTCCTTGGCTATCTGTTTGATAACCCTAAGGCCGGATGGCTGGGATACACATGTTACCACCGGTGTCTTTGCTTTGATGATTCCGCCTTTTTCCTTTGCCAGAGCTTTAATGGTGTGTCCAAGATAATCGGTGTGCTCGATGGATAAATTTGTGATTACGCTGACCACGGGATGAATCACATTTGTGGCGTCAAATCTTCCGCCCATGCCGGTTTCAATTATGGCCCAGTCTATCTTTTCCCTGGAGAAATGATAAAAGGCCATGGCGGTATTGATTTCAAAAAAGGTAGCCTTTCTTTTTCCGAGGTCAGCGGCATTGACCGCCTCATAGGCTTCCACCACTTTTGCATCGGATATCGGTTCTCCGTTGACACAGATTCTTTCGTTGAACCTTACCAGATGGGGGGATGTGTAAATGCCTGTTTTGAACCCGGCTTTTCGCAGTATGGATTCAATATAGGTAGCCGTAGACCCTTTGCCATTGGTGCCAGCAACATGGATGCAATGATAATCTTTCTGGGGATTGTTTAGGGATTTTAGAATGTCTAAAATGGTATCTAACTCAAGCTTGATGCCGAATCGCCCAAGCTTAAAGATTGTATCAAGACAGTCTTGGTAAGATGTTTTTGCCATTTTTTTCAACAATAAAAAAAACCCGGCATACTTAATAGATTATCAAATATGCCGGGTAGAATTTAACGGTTTAACTCCGCTTTCTGCGTGTTCTTGAGGCTGCAATTCTTTGTCTTCTTATTGCTTCTCTCATTTTACGTCGTCTGAATTGACAAGGTTTCTCATATGTTTTAATAACTTTGAGACGTTTGAAAAGTCCATCATTCTGGATTTTTTTCTTCAATATTCTCAAGGCTTTTTCAACATCGTTGTCAATAACCGTGACCATAATTTCTTTCAAAAGGCATCGCCCCTTTCATTGTGGATTTAAATATTCACTATTTATGAATAGTCATATAGCAAAGGGAAGATATGAAAGCAAGTAAAAAAGCCATTTGCCCTAAATAAGCACTTTAAGTCAAATGGCTTTGATCAACTTTATTTCATGGGATTTTCATGGGCGGATTACAACCGCTACCCTTAAAATATTTCCTACAAATTGGAAATCAATTCTGCTGTAACAGATTTGAGGTCTTTTTCACCAGCAAGGGTGAAATATTTGATGGAAGTCTCTTTTTTGGCAAGATCTCTGTAGTAATAGGCTGATGCCAGGGTGCCAGTATCTGCGTCATAGTAAATGGAATGACGTTTATCAATGGCAGTTTCGTCCTGGTCATCATCCCGGGCGCTTAATGCACCGCCGCAAACTTGACACTTGTCTCCATTGGGTTTGATCGCGTCAATAAAGATATTGTTGGGATGGTTATTGTTGTCTGCACATAGTCTGCGGCCCATGATTCTGTTCTTGGCAATCTCCCGGTCAAGAAGAATCTCGATGACAAAGCTCAGTTTTATACCGGCTTCTTCAAGGGATGCATGAAGTTTTTCAGCCTGGACTTTGTTCCGGGGAAAACCGTCTAAAAGCCATCCGTTTTTGCAATCATCTTTTTTGAGCCGGTCAAGAATCATGGGAATGGTAATTTCATCGGGAACCAGGTCGCCTTTATCAATATATTCTTTGGCTTTCATACCCAGTTCTGTTCCGCCCTTGATATTCTCACGGAAAATACCGCCG
>JAFLJU010000150.1 GCA_022712835.1 Desulfobacteraceae bacterium | reverse complement strand
TTCATCAAATCCCCAAAGGTGGCCACAATCACATTTTCTTTTTTTGAAAACTGGACAAAGGCATCAATATCCTTCTGGGCCGTCACACAAACAGGACAGCCAGGGCCAGACAATAGAGTGATGTGTTCCGGCAGCACACTTCTGATACCATGCTTGAAAATAGACATGGTATGGGTGCCGCACACCTCCATCAGCCGTAACTTTTTATGACTTATGGCCTGAATTTTTTTCACTAAAATCCGTGCCAAATCAGAATCCCTGTACTCATCTATATATTTTAAGCTCATTTATACTTTCCTTGAAGTTAACCCCTTTGTTTTGGGGATGGTTGTGGCAGCCGCCACCAATGCCTGACCAAAACTTATCCCCCCGTCTCCAGTGGGGACTTTGCTATGGGTGTATACGGTAAATCCCTTTTTCTCAAGCCCCAAAATGGTATGATTTAATATAAGGTTGTTGTTAAACACCCCGCCGGACAAGACGGCTTTGTGAATCCCGGTATCCTCTTTTACCCGGGAAGCCGCATCCACAAACCCGTTGACCAGGGCTATATGAAAGCCATTACTGATCTGCCCGGGCGAAATCCCTTGTTTTATATCCTGAACAATTTCCCGGATGCAAGGCATCATATCCACCTCATAATAGGGGGACACTTGCCGCTGGCTTTCAAAGATATCAACGAAATAGGCTTTTCCTTTACTCTCCTGCTTCCCGCACCCTGCCGTGACAGCAGCGGCTTCAAGCACCATGGCAGCCTGGCTTTCATAGCTGATGGTATGGCAAAGACCTAAGAGAGAAGAAACCGCATCAAACAGCCGACCGGCACTTGAGGTTAACGGGGAATTCAACTTCTTTTCCATCATCTGGCAGAGAAACTTAAGCTTTTGGGGATCCATGGATCGAATAAAGGGAAGATCCAAATCCAAAAAGGATCTGCCATGGGCCTTGAACAGAACCGCCGCAGCCATGCGCCAGGGTTCCAGAACGGCTGCATCCCCTCCGGGCATCGGAATATAGGACAATTGGGCCCTTCTGGAAAAATGACGGTGGGTGCACACCAGAATCTCACCGCCCCAGATATGGCCATCGGTCCCAAGCCCGGTTCCATCCAAAGTCAGAGCAATAACCTCTTGGTCAATATGATTTTCACCCATGCAGGCAACCGCATGGGCGTGGTGATGCTGGACAGGGACTAAGGTAACCCCCGGGTCGTCAAGCCCCCTTGCGAAACCTGTGCTCATATATCCCGGATGAAGATCGTGGGCCACCAGAATTGGATTAATTCCAAGAATTTTTTTCATGTGGTCAATGGTCTGGGTAAAAAATTGATATACCTTAGGATTGTCCAAATCCCCTATGTGCTGACTTAAAAAGGCATTCTTATCCCGGGTCAGGCAGATGGTACTCTTAAGCCCCCCCCCGCAGGCCAAAACAGGGGGCAGTTGATGAGCAAGTTCAATAGGCAGGGGGGCATAGCCACGTGAACGCCGGAGAAACCGTTGTTTTCCGGCCTGAATCCTTGCAATGGAATCATCTGCCCTGAAATAGATATCCCGGTCATGGAAAAGAAAATAATCGGCAATATGGCCAAAGGCCGAAAGCGCATCCCCATTGTCAATGGAAAGGGGTTCCCCGGACCGATTGCCAGAAGTCATCACCAGAATATCCGGACCTTTTTCCAAAAGAAGGTAATGCAAAGGGGCATAGGGCAGCATCACACCAAGGCAGCTGTTCAACGGGGCCAGCCCTGGAGAAAGGATTCCGGGGTCACACCCATTTTCTTTAGGTTTTTTCTTTGACAACAATACCTTTGATAACAGTACAATGGGCCGGTGGTAGGCCTGCAACAATTCCCTTTCTTTTTCGTCCACGTTCACATGATCCGATAAAACCGAGACCGAAGCCGCCATCAATGCAAAGGGTTTGTCGGGTCGTTTTTTTTTATCCCGGAGCCTTGCCACAGCAGAAGCGTTGGTAGCATCCACAGCCAGGTGAAACCCGCCAAGCCCTTTGACCGCCAGAATCTTTCCCTGGTTCAAAATTGCTGCCGCCCGGGCCAATGCACTCCTAGGGTCTTTGTCCAGCCGGTTTCCCTTTGAGTCAGTCAGAGATACCCTGGGGCCGCAAACCGGACAGGCATTGGGCTGGGCATGAAAACGGCGATCCAGAGGGTTATCGTATTCTTTCTGGCAATCCCTGCACATGATAAACCCCTTCATGGATGTCTTGGGCCGGTCATAGGGGACATCTTCAATAATGGTATACCGGGGACCGCAATTGGTACAATTGATAAAGGGATATTCGAATCGACGATCGGTAATGTCATTCATCTCCGCGAGACAATCCTCACAGATACTGACATCGGGAGAGATCAAGGTATTTCGATGGGTGCTTGAAAGACTTTTAACAATTTCGAAACAGGAAAACCCCCGGACAGGAAGCTCCTGGGATTCAATTCCGGTGACCCGGGCAAGCAGGGGTGATTTTTCACCAATATCCCGGACAAAACTCTCCAGGGCCTCACCCCCTCCCTCCACCAGGACCGATACCCCTGTGGGAGTATTGGATACCTGCCCCACAAGGCCATGGGCATGGGCAAGGCCAAACAAAAAAGGCCGAAAACCAACGCCTTGAACCACGCCGCTGATTTCAAACCTTTTTGAAACAATTATTTTTTTCATTGACACCCGGGATCAAGTGCTAAGGCACTATGCCTGGCCAGAATCTGCGGCCAAAATATTGCGCATATCCGTAAGGGTCTGGAGAGCGGATTCTTCATCAAGCAAACTAATGGCAAAGCCAGCATGGACAATCACGTAATCCCCGATTTTTGCATCCTCTAAAAGTAAAAGACTTGTTTCCCGGGTCACCCCATCCACATCCACAGTTGCTACAGTATCATTGATCTTAACAATTTTTGACGGAACTGCTAAACACATAAAATTAATCCTAAATATATTAATACATAAACTAAAATTTTTTCATTAAACGATAAGTATAACATAAGAGAATTATTGGGCAATATTTATTTCAATTTTTTACGGGCATTCCCCTTATAATATCACCTGGGCATCACCTCAAATAACAGGGCTGTAAAATAAAAAGGGCCATTTAGGAAGATGCATCCTTAAATGGCCCAAAATTTTCAAACTATTCTATTATTCTTCGTAAACGGCATCTCCTGGAAATTGTTTTTTAATATCTTCTGCTGTCGCATCATACATCCCGCTGCCCACAACATACTCGTTCCCGCCATTCTCCACAAGCATGACAAAGGATACTTTGGAAGAGCTTTCTTTTTCACCGGGTTTTGGCCATGCATAGGGGACCCAACCAGCGCCTTTTTCTTCGACCAGTTCATTAAATGCCACAAAAAAGTAGACACCATTTGTATCCCGCATATCCAGAAGGCCCTTGCCTTCCAAAGAGGCTTTAATGGGATGCATTACCATGATGCCGTCAAGATTATGAACCCAGATATATCCGGCACCGCCCCCAAATCTAAAAGGGCCTTCCGGATCTTTCAGTTCAGGAAAAGCACCAGCCCCTTTGGCTTTGACCAGTTCAGCCGCTGCAATTACTTTTTCCTTGCAAAGCTGGGGGGTCAAAGATTCTGAAAAACCTGTCGAGCTGAACACCATAACCATGACCATACCGAGAATAAGTGATAACGTCTTTTTTTGCATGTCTTCCTCCTTATAAAATCGTTAAATGATACTTTTTTCCCTTATACAAACAGATAAAGCCTTGTCTATAATTTAAATTGATCCACAAGTTCCTGCAAACCGTTGGCAAGGGTTTTCAGGTCTGAGGCATTATGTTTGACTTGATCACTGCTGGTAAAAAGCTCTTTGCTGAAAATATTTACGTTGGCAATATCCTTTGCGATTTCACTGGCCACACCCGAGCTCTGGGCCACATTCTCATTGACCTCCTGGAGCCCCTGGGATGCCTGACCCATATTTGTGGATATCTCCATGGTTGTGGCAGACTGCTCTTCAACTGCTGTTGCGATAGTTTCCACAATCAGATTAATACTTTCAATAATCTGGGAGACCCCTTTAATTTCCGCGATGGTTTCAGTGGTATTGTTTTGAATACTGCTGATGCGACTTTTAATATCATTGGTTGCCTCGGCCGTCTGAATCGCCAGGGCCTTTATCTCTGAGGCAACAACTGCAAACCCTTTCCCGGCTTCCCCGGCCCGGGCAGCCTCAATGGTTGCGTTGAGTGCCAAAAGATTTGTCTGTCCAGATATCTCGGAAATCACCTCGGTGACCTTATTTATTTGCGCAGCAGATTCTCCCAGTTCATTTACTTTGCGGGTGGCACTTTCTGCTCTGTCAACAGCCTCCTGGGTAATGGTTCTTCCCTTGGCTGAATTTGTCCCGATTTCTGTAATCGAGGCATTAATCTCCTCGGACGCAATGGAAACCGTATTGACATTGGTGGCGGCCTGCTCGCAGGTGGCAGCGACCGAGTTCATATTGGCACTCATCTCTTCTGCAGCCGCAGAAACAGTTTCTGATTTATCCGTCATATTGGATGCACCATCGGACATGGAGGTGGACAAGGCTGTCAAATCATTGGAAGATTGGGTGAGTTGGACCGTAAAGTCTGTAACCTTGCCGATCATTTCCCTTAAATTTTTTGTCATGGCATTGGTATCCTTGGCAAGACCGCCAAGTTCATCCGTGGAGTTGATCTCCACGGTCTTTTGCAGATTACCCGCGGCAATCTCTTTGGTGACGTTTGCAAGGGCCGTGATATTTTTGGTCAGATACCGACTGATGAGGATACCAAGGATGAGGGCAATCAAAACAGCCGCAAGGGTCAGAATAACCAAAAATGAGGTCCCGGTGGTTTCAATTTTTTCAGAAGAGATCATTGCCTCTGCCATCTCTTTTTCAGCACCCAGAACCAGCAAATTTAAATTTTTTGTTATGTTTGCCGCCGCTTGATTTAATGCCTGGGTTTTTTCCTGCTTGGTGGCTTCAAGTTTTTCATACACCGGTTTAATATGCGCATGCATCTTTCCAAAGGTTTGTTCAATCCTGGAAGTAGCACCTTTGCTCCGGCTAAAATATTTCGATTTTTGTTCATAGGTCTCTTTTGAGTTTATGGTGACGGCGTACTTCATCAATTTTTTATTATATTTGTCCATGACGGATACCAGCTTCATTAAGGCTTTATCCTCGACCATATAGGTATTGATCCATTCCCCAACAAGACCCTTTTCGGGGTCTGTGATACCTCTAAATACATTCGTCCCATTGACAACATCACGAAGGCTTTTGACCCAGCTCAAATGGTCTTCCCGGAGAATCCTGAGAAATGACGGCAAATCATAGTTTCTCCCTTCCAGGGTGACAGAATAACTCAAAAACTTGTTATGGGCGGACACAAGCTCATTGCAGCCGGTCCTGAATATGATGCTTTCTTTGGCAAGCGCATCCACCTTAGCCAAAAGGGATTCTGAGCCCTGGGGAACAATGATTGTCAGATTGTTTTTTTCATAAATAGCGCCAGCATTGGATTTTTTAAATTTTTCAGAACCAGTCCCCAGTTTCAACATTGTGACCCACATATCAAATTCGTCAAGTTGGTCGGTGAGATTTTTGTTTTTTTCGTCCAGACCGCTGGTCGAACTTATATAATCTGTAATAGTTCCTTTTATTGTTTCAACAATCGTATTGGCTTTCATAACCGTATATTGAACAGGAACTTTCTCTTTTGCCACTGTATCGGCAGACCCCGAAACCATATTCAAAACAATAATACCGACCAATCCTGACAAAAGGACCAATAGGGCAAGCGATAAAAAACAGATGGTTAACTTTTTTCCGATGGTCAGTTTCATATGGCTCTCTCCAAAACTAAAAAAAATCGCAATTCAATTCAACGGGTCGCGTAATGAATAAACCCATCGGGCGATTCCTACAATTTTAAAAACAAACTACTAATGATTTTTTCGTGATACATTTCGTAAGATAAATTATTAACAGATAAAATTTAAATAATCAATTCTTTTACCCAAATCCATCGCCTATTTTTTTTCTTCCATCCTATTTCTTCCGTCTTAATAGTTGAGGAAGGATTCTTTCGGGACTCAGGCTTATGGAAGATGAAAATTACAAAAATTGATATTATGATTCACATAATGAAAAAGGGTTCTATAGCCAATTGTCAGATATGATCCTTTTTTCTTTGAGAATAAAATTTGGTTCTGGTATATCTGATCTGTGATCAATGAATATAAAAGGATAGGTGAAAATCATCGCATATATTAACAAACAGATTCTCACGGCGGTTGTTGCTGCGGAGAACGGAGAAATTTTTGAACTGGAGGGCTATGGCGCCGCTGGTATGTCAGGAGATACGCTGACAATACTGACAAAGATGACCACCTGTGACATGCCCCATGGCAGCGAGCTCATGATGCTGCCCCACCGCAGGCCCATTGTGTTTAATGTGGCAACCGACCAATTTGAGACCATGGAATTTAACCCCTACGCCCCGGGGGAGAAAATCTATCCCGTGGGCATTTTTAATTCTCCGGGATATGTGAACCAACATGTCTGTGCCTATGATGATGAAGGCATTGACAATCCCCTGCCCCTTTTTTCCTATGGCGCCGTGGGATTTGGGAAAAATGACTTTCGCTCGGCCGCCATCCTTGTGGACACGGAACCCCGCCAGGATCTAAGGCAAATGCCCCGGGAGGGAGTGGTACAGGGAGTGACTCGCATCAAAAAGTTATATCCAGAGAACCGGCTCATGCGCCATCTTGAAACCTGTGCCCTGGAATACGGCTGCCCGGCCGGAAAAAATTTTTTTCTGGGGAGGTATGAGGCGCCGCTTCCCACCTCCCTGGTTTGTAATGCCAATTGCATGGGGTGTATCTCCCTTCAGACGGAAAACAATTTATGTGCCTGCCAGGATCGCATCCATTTCACCCCCAGTCCCCTGGAAATTGCACAAGTTTCTCTTGAACACATCCTCCGGGTCAAACGAGCGGTTGTCAGTTTTGGCCAGGGATGCGAAGGTGAGCCTTTAACAGCAGTAAAGGCCATTGCCCCTGCCATTGAAATGATTCGAGAAAAAACAGACAAGGGCACCATCAACCTGAATACAAACGCAAGTGTGCCTGAATCGGTAAAAACCCTTTGCAATGCAGGCCTTGACTCCATGAGAGTGAGCATGAACTCGGTGCGAAAAAGCTGTTACCAGGCCTATTTCAGGCCCAAGTCCTATGAATTTTCAGATGTTATCCAAAGCATTGATATTGCAAAAGAAAAAGGGAAATTTGTTTCCATCAATTACTTAAATTGTCCGGGCTTTACGGATTCACAAAAAGAAGTGGATGCGCTTGTCCAATTTATCGGTACCCATGGTGTTGATATGATCCAGTGGCGAAACTTAAATTTTGACCCGAAACACTACACCCGTATCATGGAGATGGCTGAGAAGGGTGGTCGCCCAACGGGCATGGCAAACCTGATCGAAAACCTCACCCGGAAATTTCCCAACCTGATCCATGGATATTTCAATCCCCCAAAAGAGAATTATATCAAATAAAAATTTGGGCCGAAAAATTCTTGTCATTGTCCAAACCCTAAGGGGCATGTAGTTCCAGGGGATGCAGGCACATGCATTCCCTGGAACTCAGGTGTGAATTATTTTTTCAGGCAAAAGCAGCTTCCACTGTTCTTCCACCCAGATCAGGTGGGTGGCCATCGCTGTGCGTGCCAGGGAAGGATTTTGCTGTTCAATGGCAGTAAAAATAGCCTGGTGTTGTTCCAAAAGCCCCATGATACGTATCTTTTCACCGATCATTATTCCCATGACATTTTGAAGTTGGCCATCGGAAATATCAAAAATATTTTTAAGGATATGATTTCTGAAAATATTTTGGCCGGACCGGGCAATGGCCAGGTGAAATTCAAGGTCATCATAGAGAACCAGCATTGATTTTTCGGCATCTGCCTCCATTTTTTCTAAAATCTGGTGCATTTTTTCAATATCGCCTGGTGTACGATGTTCGGCAGCAGCAAAGGCAGATGCCAATTCAATATCTTTTCGGACTTCATAGAGTTGGAGCAGCTTGTTGGTGTCTTCTTTCAGAATCTGGCGCAGGGGATCGGAAATGAAGGAGGATCCCAGACTGCAGATATAAACTCCCCGGCGTTTTCTGGTTTCCACAAACCCCTGGGTCTCCAGGATATTAATGGCTTCCCGCAGAGAAGAGCGCCCGACTCCCAGCATTTCCGAAAAGACCCGTTCCGAGGGCAGTTTTTCTCCCGGCGCAAGTTTTCCATCCTTAACCAAATCCCGGATTTGGCATGCCACCTCTTCACTGATTTTCTGTAGTTTCACTTTCTTAAACACCGTTCCCATGGGGCACCTCCAGTAAAATGTGATGGTAATCATAGGAAAATATATCCAATGGTCTGAAAAGAACAACTATCAATTGGACCCTGGTTTGTCAACCCGATTGTCAATTCTGGTCTGACCATATCTTATATCAATGAAGATGATAAAAATTTTATTTTAAAAATGTTTATAAATACTTGATTTAACGCCTAAAATTTTTTATTGACACAGCGCAATGCTACTGGTATGAGTATCAGACCACATACCAGAATTTGAGTTTGAGTTTTTCACCATCAACCAAGGAGGTATTCAATGAAAAATCACGTCATTCTATCCATTCTTATCGCAGGTTGCATTCTATCCCTGTCAAGCGTTGCCCAAGCCCAGGAAAAAAAAGTATTGTTAAAGACCCCGCTGTGTTTTGCCACCTCCCTGCCGGTCCTGGGGGACACCATTCCCCCATTTGCAGAAAAAGTCAAAGCCGCCAGCAACGGAAGCATCCGGATCAAGTATTATGAACCCGGAAAACTCCTCCCCCCCTTTGAAATTCTGGGGGCGGTATCCAGTGGAAAAGTCAATGCCGGGTTCGGATCAGGCGCATATTGGCAGGGAACAATACCCGAAGCCGCCTTGTTTTCTGCAGTTCCCTTCGGGCCAGAAGCAGACGAATACCTGGCCTGGCTGTATAAGGGGAACGGAATGGCCCTTTACCAGGAAATGTATGACACGGCCGGCTACAATGTAAAAGTTCTTCCCTATGCCGTTATCTCACCTGAAACCTCTGGATGGTTCAAAAAACCGATTAACGGACCCGAAGACCTGAAAGGGCTTAAAATGAGATTTTTCGGCCTTGGCGGAAAGGTTATGCAGAAACTGGGCGTGGCCGTCAGCCTGATGCCGGCCGGAGAAATTTTCCAGGCCCTTGAAAAAGGCGTCATTGATGCCACTGAATTTTCCTTTCCGGCCATTGACCAGAAGCTGGGATTCTACAAGGTGGTAAAATACAACTACTTCCCGGGATGGCACCAGCAGGCCACCATCCTTGAACTGCTCATCAATAAAGACACCTGGAACAGCATGTCCCCAAACCAGCAGGCCCTGCTTGAAATGGCCACCAAGGCCAACATTGTTGACACCCTTTCCTATTGTGAAGCCATCCAGGGAGCGGCCATCCGGGAAAACGTAGAAAACAGAGGTGTCCACAACATGTACTGGTCCGACGAAATGCTGGGATTATTTGAAAGCACCTGGGAAGAGGTGGTAAAAGAACAGGCTGCCCAAAGTCCCGGGTTTGACAAAATATGGAAAGACCTGACCGCATTCCGGGCAGACTATGCCTATTGGAAATCATTGGGTTTTCTGCCCAGACAGACAAAACCCTAACGAACGAAAGGACCCAGCCATGAATGATGACATCAGGCCCCCCTCTGGGAGGCCCAGTATACCGAACCGGATCATATTGGCCATCGGCCACGCGGCCGCCTGGCTCAACGCCGTTCTCATTGTAACCATACTGGTCCAGGTGATTTTGCGATATGTATTTCAAAAAAGCTTTGTCGCCCTTGAAGAGGTACAATGGCATCTCTTTGCCGTCATCATCATGCTGGGAATGTCCTATGCCTATGTGCAGGATTCCCATATCCGCCTGGATATCCTGCATTCAAGATTTTCCAGGCCCACAAAGGATAAAATTGAAATCATGGGCACCCTGTGTTTCTTGTGGCCCATGATCTTTGTTTTTTTCATGCACAGTCTTCCCTTTGTTGCCGAATCCTTCAGGGTGGGAGAAGGGTCTGACGCCCCCATGGGGCTTTCCTACCGATGGGCAATCAAAGCAATTATCCCCATTGCTTTTTTTCTATTGTTCATCGGATCCCTCTCCCGGCTCAAACAGGCAATTAATCGTTTAAAAAACAGGAACAACACCAATGGATTCTAGCGGTATTCTTGTCCTTGCCATGATGCTCACATTTATCGTCCTATTGTTCACAGGTTACCCAATTGCCTTTATTCTGGGGGGCGTGGCCATGCTGTTCACCCTGATCGGGTATGGATCCGATCTCATGTTCGGCACCATAACAGGGCTTGATTACATGACCATAGGGCTTGTGGTCAACCGGCTGTACAGGGTGTTATACAATTGGATACTCATCGCCCTGCCCATGTTTATCTTCATGGGACTGATGCTGGACCGGTCCGGTATTGCCGAAAAGATGATGATTGCCATGCAGGATCTGTTCGGAAAAGTGAGGGGGGGGCTGGCCATCTCTGTCACCCTCATCGGTATTCTTCTGGCAGCAGCCACCGGTATCATCGGTGCATCCGTGGTATTGCTGGGCCTCCTGTCCCTGCCCGCCATGCTCAACCAGGGATATTCGAAACCCCTGGCCGTGGGAACGGTCTGTGCATCAGGTACCCTGGGAATTCTCATCCCCCCCAGCATCATGCTGGTCATGATGGCAGACCAGCTGAGCCTGTCCGTGGGGGATCTGTTCATGGGGGCCCTTTTACCGGGTATTCTTTTGGGGTTTTTGTACATGGTGTATATTTTGATCTTTGCCTTTTTCTTCCCGGGCTCAGCTCCCCTGGCAAAGGACCGGCAGCCGTTGGAGCTTGCCATGGTATGGCGGGTATTGAAAACCATCCTCCCCACAGGTGCCTTGATCCTGGCGGTTTTGGGCTCCATATTTGCCGGGCTTGCAACCCCCACGGAAGCCAGCGGAATCGGCGCCCTGGGTGCCATCCTCCTGGCCCTGGCCAACAAACGTCTGAATTTTAAAATATTCAAAGAAGTTCTTTACAACACCTTTAACACCACGGGATATATTTTTGGGATCCTTGTGGGGGCCACCTGTTTTGCCCTGGTACTGCGGGAGCTAGGAGGGGATGAATTTATTGCGGCAGCCTTTACCGGGCTTCCCTTCGGCCCCTACGGCATCATCTCGGTCATCCTGATGATGGTTTTTTTCCTGGGGTTCTTCCTGGACTGGATTGAAATCACCCTGATTATCCTG
>JAFLJU010000496.1 GCA_022712835.1 Desulfobacteraceae bacterium | reverse complement strand
TTTTTTTAGAATGTCTTTTCAGGCATATTCATATTCACCCATCGAGAATTGCTGTAGTTTGGGTTCTTTTCTAAAAAAGGCTGTATTGGGTTTGTCAATTGACTTTTATTTGGGGAAACTGTTAGGGTGATCTGGCCTTATGCAGGTTTTGTGAGTGGTCAAATCGTTTGACCTCAAAACAGGATATGATTGATATGGATAATTACGGTGAAATATGGGGTTAAAAAAAAGAATCTCTCTTATGGTTCTTTTAATCTGTTTGGTTATTTTGGGTGGCAGCACCGGTTATTATTTTCTGTTCGCGGATGAAGCAAGCTTTATGGATTGCGTGTATATGACCGTCATCTCCCTGACCACGGTGGGGTATGGGGAGGTTGTCCACGTCTCTGGCAATCCCCGGGCCCAAATTTTCACCATGTGTCTGATCATTTTTGGTATGGGAATTATCCTTTACGGCATCAGTATGCTGACCGCAACCATTATTGAAGGAGAACTTTCCGGGGCCATAAGGAAAAAAAGAATGCGAAAAAAAATTAAAAAACTTCAGTCTCATTACATTGTCTGTGGCGGAGGGAAAACTGGCCGGCCGGTCATTGTGGAGATGTTGAAGAATCAAAAACAGGTGGTGCTCATTGAAAAGTGTCCGGATCGACTGGCAGATTGCAAAACTGAAATTTCTGGGCTGCTGTACATTGAAGGGGAGGGCACCGATGATGATAATCTTGAGGCTGCCGGTATCCGAAGTGCTGCCGGAATTATCATCACCCTCCCGTCTGATAAGGACAACCTTTACATCACCATGACCGCTAGAATGAACAATGCCAAAATCCGGATTATTTCGAGAATGACCGACCGGATAATTGAACCCAAACTCTATAAAGCCGGAGCCAACGGGGTGGTCTCTCCCAATAAGATCGGTGCCCTGCGCCTGGCATCGGAAATGATCCGCCCGACAGCGGTTGATTTTTTGGATTCCATGCTGCGCAGCCAACAGGGAGATTTAAGGATTAATCAGTTGACAATTCCTGATCATTGTGTGTTTGAAGGAAAGCCACTGGCAACCCTTGGGCTGAAAGCGCAGTTTAACCTGCTGTTGCTGGGCATAAAACAGCAGGAAAAGGGGCTTGAGTTTAATCCCCCCCAGGACAGGGAGCTGTCTTGCGGGGCTACCCTGATTGTCATGGGAAGGGTGGCGGATTTTGAAAAAGCAGACAAGTGGATCCAGAAAAAATAGGATTAAATGCCCGGGAAAAAGCCGTCCTGGCAAAAAGCACCGCTGTCCTAATTAATGGCTAAAACAGCGGTGCTTTCTTTTAGGGCAATTGTTTACAGGATGTTCTGGGGTCATCCAGCCGAAAGGCTTCATTGAAAATTTCCAGCAGTTTTACATTTTGTTTGGCCATCATCACGCAGTTACCGCTAATAGCGTAGAACAGGATACTCAGCCGGGTTTTGGAGGAATCATCCCGGATTCGTTCTATTTGGTTCGCATTGAAATCATCCACCAATTCCCGTAAATAGTGAAATTGCTCTCCGATATCATGGCAATCGACAATCTCTTTTTTGCTCAATGCCGTTTCAACCTTCAGAAAAATATACAGGATAACTTTTTTGATTTCCTGTAATTCTTTCACCTGCACGTCTAAAAGACCCTTGTGTCGGTTGGCCACATGCATGGTAGAGCGAATTACTGTGTCCCTGTGGCCGTCGGTGAGTTTTTGAAGCCGGCGGATGATTTGGTAATAGTTATAGGATACCTGGTTTTCCTCTTTTTGGAGCAGTCGCAACACCTTGAAAATATTGGCGATGATGATATTGGTACCGTTCTGGAAATGTTTGACCCGGGTTCTTTCCTTGCGCAGTTTCTCCAGATCCTGATCAAACAGGGCATCAAAGGTGACATCAAAGGATTCTCTGATCCCCTTGAGAAGATAGGCCAGATGGTCAAAGGTGTTGGTTACGGATTCTGAAAAATCTTCGACTTTTTCCAGATGGAAGATATTGATTTCCTCCTTGTCCTTTTCTTTATCCTCATGTTTTCTCTTATTTTTCCAGATCATGAATCCGGCTAAAATAACGAGGCTCCCGATGCCGAAGGTACCAAAATAATGGAGGATGTTGGCAAAGAGGAAGGCCACCACAAAGGCGATCAATGCCGTCATAAACCACCCACCAATCACGGTTAGTACTCCTGTTATTCTGTAGACCGCACTTTCCCGGCCCCAGGCCTGGTCGGAAAAGGAAGATCCCATGGCCACCATAAAGGTGACATAGGTGGTGGACAGAGGTAGTTTAAGGGAGGTGGCAAAGGAGACCACGGCACTGGCGACCATGAGGTTGACAGAGGCCCGGACCAGGTCAAAGGAGGGTTTTTCCTTATGGTCCAGGGTGGTCTTGGAGAGGGGGGCTATCCTGGCGGCAATGGAATTGCGCAGGGGGTCGGGCACTAGATGTTTGCCAGCATTGAACAGACTGTCAAACAGGTTGACGATTCTGCGGGAGAGCCAGACAGATTCAAATCGTTCCATTCCCTCATCCTGTTGTCCCAGGCTGATTTCTGTTTCGGTAACGGTTTTGGCTTTTTTGGACAGCCAGAGAGTGATGACCATGATGGTACCGGCCAACAGCATGATACCTGTCTGGGAGTGTACTTTTTTGCCCAGGGCGTCCATGGTGATATTCAAAGGATCCATTGAAGCCAGAGCATTTTGAAATGCGTTCAATCCAGCCAGGGGGACTCCGATGAAATTGACCAGGTCATTGGCAGCAAAGGCCATGGCCAGGGCAAAGGTTCCCACCAGAACAATGGGCTTGAGGATATTGACTTTAAAAAAGGTGAGCAATATTTGAAACAAAACGGCAGAGACCACAAATATGCAGGCCATGATGGCAAGTGAATTGGCTTTGATCCAGGAAATGGTCTGGGCATCCATGAAGGTGGCTCCCTTGGCTCCTTTGACCAGGATAAAAAAGGTGATGGCGGTCATGGCCATGCCTCCCCAGGCAGCGCCATATCTGTTTAACCGCTCTTTGTAATCAAAGGTAAAGATCAGCCTTGAGATAAACTGCATTAAGGCACCGGAAAAAAAAGCCACCACAATGGACAATAAAATCCCGCTGACAATGGCCAGGGCTTTTGCGGTATTGATATAGTCCCCCAGGGCCAATCCAGAATCAGTGCTAAAAATTTTAATCAGGGAAAGGGCCACGGCCGCCCCCAATAGTTCAAATACAATGGACACGGTGGTGGAGGTTGGCAGCCCATGGGTATTGAACAGATCCAACAGCAAAACATCAGTGATCATGACTGCCAGAAAAATGGTTAACAGCTCCGGCATGGTGAAAAATTCAGGATGGAAAATGCCTTTCCTTGCCACCTCCATCATGCCTCCGGAAAAGGTGACCCCTGCCAGGATGCCAAGGCTTGCAATGATCATTATGGTTAAAAAGGGGGCTGCCTTTGAGCCGATGGAAGAATTTAGAAAGTTTACCGCATCATTGGTAACCCCGACAACAAGATCAAAGACGGCAAACAATATCAGCATTCCGACGATGATATAGTAGAATTCAAGACCCATTATGTTCTCACTTTAAATTTTTGGTGTATCTAAAAAAACTGCATCCCTTCTACGTGGGGCAGGGCTACGGTACCAAATTTTTGCGCAATGATAAATATAGCTTGTGACGTCCAATAGACTGCTAACACTCTATAAATAATTGCGGCGATATTAGCTTGTTTTCAGCTATTTATCAATGTATTCGGATTATTTTAACACAATCCTAACATTTGGATAACCCCAGAGAAGACAGGTGATAAAGCTTAGGTGCGGTGGAAAAATGGTCGGGAATCAGGCAGTTGTATTCCGGAGTTTGAGAATGGTATCATACACCTGTTTTTTGGGTAGGTGACCGACCTTTGAAATTTCCCGGGCCAGATCGCCGGTGCTTTTGTTTTCGTTTTCTTTTGAAAGGATGAGTTCCTCTAACTGTTCCATGGTCATCTGGGAAGAGGGGCCAGCCCCCTGGATAATCAGGACGCATTCTCCTTTTACCTGGGGACGCAGTTCAAGGTTTGAAAGAACGTCGCCTAAAGAACCCCGGATATATTCTTCGTGGAGTTTGGTGATCTCCCGGGCAAGGCAGGCGGGTCTGTCACCCAAGATGGGGATGGCCTGTCGGATCAATGCACAAATTCGTTTGGGGGATTCATAAAAGATCAGAGTGGCTTTTTCCGACCTGAGTGCTTCAAGGGATTGACCTCTTTTTTGTTGTTTTTTGGGTAGAAACCCACAAAAAAGAAAAGAATCCGTGGGCAGACCGGCCACGCTCAAGCCAGCAATGGCGGCATTGCAACCGGGGACGGGAATGATGGGCAGGTTGTGTGCTGCAACGGCTTTTACCAGGGTGTAGCCAGGATCCGATATCAAGGGGGTGCCGGCATCTGAAATCAGGGCGATGTTTTTCCCGGTCTTTAGTGCCTCTATCAGCTGAATGGCTTTTTTGTCTTCATTGTGTTCATGGCAGGAAATCATTCCGGTTTCTATGCCATAATGGTTGAGCAGCCTTTTTGAGTACCGGGTATCTTCGGCAGCGATTAAATCTACTTCCTTTAGTATCCGCACGGCTCTGAAGGTCATGTCTTCAAGATTTCCCAAAGGGGTTGCCACGATGTAAAGCGTGCCGGGCGGATTGTTTGTTTCCATCTTGTCTTTTTCCACGTGTTTAATCCAATCCAAAGGCGTTTTTTAT
The DNA here is from genome assembly GCA_022712835.1 of Desulfobacteraceae bacterium. The sequence goes on along the minus strand of JAFLJU010000496.1, from coordinate 20,383 downwards.
CAGGGTGATGGTCGGGGTGTCATTGTTTAAAATGATGTCCACCACATCAAACCGTACCCGGAGGTTGGATAACTTTTTTTCCTTTAAGTAAAAGGTTGCTCCGGATATGAGTTTCCGCTGTTTTGCATGGTGCACCGATTCTTTTGGCAAACCTTTTCTCAGGCTGGTCCTGGTTTTGACTTCGATAAAACACAGGCAGTCACCGTCTTTGGCAATAATATCAATTTCAGCTGTGCGGCATCGGTAGTTTCTTTCAAGAAGGGTGTAGCCTTTCCGGGACAGGTAGTCAGCAGCAAGCGTTTCTCCGCCTTGCCCGATCTCATGGCCCCTAGGTTTCATCGAACAATCACCCCATTAAAGGTTTTCCTGTGAACCGGACATGGGCCGTATTCAATAATGGCCTGTTTGTGGGCTTTGGTGGGATATCCCTTGTGCTGGATAAAGTTGTATTGGGGATAGGTTTTGTGAAGGGTTGCCATGAAGCGATCACGGGTCACCTTGGCAATAATGGATGCCGCGGCAATGGAAATACTTTTCGAATCTCCTTTGACAATTGCCTGTTGGGGCGGCTCCATGTCAATGGTGAATTTCCCGTCAATTAATAAATAATCAGGTACTAAATAATCAGGATACAAGGTCAGGTTTTGAACCGCCCGCTTCATGGATAAAAGCGAGGCCTGAAGAATATTAATCTGGTCAATTTCCTGGTGAGATGCCATGCCGATTCCAACGGCCAGGGCCTGGGCGTTGATCTCTGGGAAAAGGGCTTCTCTTTTTTTCTCAGATAATTTTTTAGAGTCAGTGACCCCCGGGCAGTTAAAACTATCGGGTAAAATAACTGCCGCAGAGACAACAGGACCGGCAAGGGGTCCCCTGCCGGCCTCGTCTATCCCTGCAATATACTGATACCCGAAGCGTTGTGTCTTGTGTTCAAATTCCCACATCGGGTAACCGTTATTTTGTCTAGGCAAACCGTTTTTCTTTGATTCTGGCTGCTTTACCGCGAAGATTTCTAAGGTAGTAAAGTTTAGATCTTCTGACGCGGCCCTGGGTAATCACTTCGATTTTATCAAGGGAAGGGGAATTTAAGGGGAAAATTCTTTCCACCCCAATACCACCCGCAATTTTTCTTACGGTAAAACGGGCACCGGCAAGTCCTTTGGTCTTTTTAATCACTACACCCTGGAACATCTGGATACGCTCTTTCTCGCCTTCTTTAATTTTTACATGTACTTTTACGGTATCTCCCGAGGTAAAATCGGGGATATCAAGGCGCATCTGTTCTCTTTCCAATTTTTCAATTACGTTTGTCATTTCTTCCTCCTGGTTTTCGTCACTATTGGCTTGTATCAGCCATTTGTAATTCGATCTAAATATATGGATGCAGCAGACCGGACAGACAGGTGATTATAATCGCCTGCCCCAACTATGGGCTCAAGTTTTAAATCACATGCATCAATCAGTTCCTCTGCCAAACCCCATGCTGTCCCAAAGATCATCAGATGGGGTGAATTGTTCGCTAACTTTTGTTTAAATGTTGCAATGGTTATGGCGCCGTCCAGTAGTTTTGCACTGGTGGCAACCGTTACCACATCTTGTTTTTCTTCTTCCCTGATAGATAGGACCGCATCTTCAAATGTAGCCGCCACCCGGATCAGTTCAAGGGCTTGTTTTCTGGAGGGGTTTAATTCACCTCCCACTCCTTTTGTCCAGTGGGAAATGACCTGTTCCGCCAGTTCGGCCTGGTCTGCAAAGGGAGTTATAACATAAAATCCTTTGACACCGAATGTTTTTGACGCCCTTGCTATGTCGTGCATGTCAATGGTGGTCAGAGCAGATCCGATGGGCATTTGCTTCCGGTTCATGACGGGGAAATGGACAAGTGCCACATATAGATTATTGGTTGACAATTGTTTCAAGCTCCCGGCACCATTGTTTTAAAATTTCTTTTTCTTCGACCGTGGGGATGTGCGTCTCAAAAAGGTCCGGCCGTTTCATAAAGGTTCGTTGTAAAGAGGATGTTTTCCGCCATTGTCTGATTCGTTCATGGTTACCAGACAACAACACCCCGGGTACCTTCAAATCCTTATGGACTTCCGGTCGTGTATATTGGGCATACTCCAAGCGGTCATCAATAAAAGAATCTGATTGGGAAGATGCCTCACATCCCAAAACTCCTGGAATCAGCCTTGCTACCGAGTCAATAATGGCCATGGCAGCCAATTCTCCTCCGGTCATTACATAATCTCCAATGGAGATTTCTTCATCCACAAGTTGGGTGTATACTCTTTCATCAATTCCTTCATATCTGCCGCAGACAAAAATAAGGCCCTCCCGCCTGTCGGCAAGGTCACAGGCTTTTTTCTGGTCAAACCGTGTTCCCTGGGGGGTCATTAATAGTACCTTTGCTTCCGGTGTTTTCTTCTTGGCAAAACAGATGGCAGCTTCCAGGGGTTCAGGCTTCATGACCATACCACTTCCGCCACCATAGGGTCTGTCATCCACAGTTTTGTGCCGGTCACAGGAAAAATCCCTGATATTCACACATTCTCCTGAGATCAGTTCCTTTTCAATCCCCCTGTGAATCATCCCATGTTCAAAAAAAGCAGCTGCAAGCTCCGGAAAGAGCGTCAACACCGTAAAATCCATGATTGGTTCCTTGCCCATTTAAGAACAATGTCCTTCGGGCAGGGTGGTGGTGACTATTTTTGTCTCCAGATCCACGGATTCAATAAAGTGTTCATGCATGGGAATCAAAACTTCAGATTCACCAGAAGCATTTTTATCCGTTACCACCAATATATCATGGGCGTTGGTGGTGAAAATACTCTCTATGGTACCCAATTTTCCGAGAATACGGTCAATAACGGTCATCCCGTATAGATCCTGCCAATACCAGGTGTCATCTTCGATCTCGGTTAATTGATCTTTGCTGATCAGAATCTCTCGTCCTACCAATTCTTCTGCAAGGTTTACGGTGTCCACATGGGCAAGGCAGATCAAAACTCCTTTTTTCCGGGCAGAAGAATGGACAATGGTAAATAATTTACCCTGTTCCTCTTGTTCGGACTTGAGCCAGATTTGCCTGCCTTTTCCAAAGGTGTCAACAGACTGGGCAAAGGACCAGACCTTTAAGTTTCCCTTCAGGCCGTGCACCCCGGTTATCTTGCCTATGACTAAAAGATCTTCTTGGCTCATCCTTACTCAATGATCTCCAGAACAGTACGTTTCTTAAGTTTGGTTGACGCTGCACTTAAGATGGTTCTCATTGCCCGGGCAGATCTGCCCTGTTTGCCAATCACTTTTCCTAGATCGTCTTTTGCTACTTTTAGTTCTATTACCGAAGTCTGGTTACCAACAACTTCGGATACTAAAACTTCCTCAGGATTGTCTACCAATGCTTTTGCAATATATTCTACCAGCTCTTTCATAAAAACATTTCCTTCAAATGGTGAAAGGAGAAACCCTAAGTGATTCTGCAAAGGTTTTCAAAATAAATGACTCAACGAGTCTTAGGCGGTAGCACCTTTGAAACCCTGGCTTTTAAATAGGCTTTGAACGGTTGTGGACGGTTTGGCGCCTTCACCCAACCAATAGTTTATTCTATCTTCGTTCAAGGTAATTAAAGCCGGTTCAGTCATGGGATTATAGGTCCCGAGAGCTTCAAGAAATTTGCCATCTCTGGGTGCTTCAACGTCAGCGGCTACTATTCTGTAAAATGGTTTTTTCTTTGTGCCTTTTCTGGTCAATCGGATTCTTACGGACATATTTTTCCTTCTCCTTAGAACGGAAGCATGTTCTTTAATGAACGCATGCCGCCTTTATTAAATTTTTTAATCATTTTCATGGACTGTGTATAACTTTTTAGAAGCTTGTTGACATCCTGCACACTTGTCCCGCTTCCATTGGCAATTCTTTTTTTTCTGGACCCTTTTATCATGGCATGTTTTGACCGTTCTTCCGGGGTCATGGAATTGATGATGGCCTCTATCCTGCTGAATTCCTTGTCATCAATATTTAAACCTGCCAATTGTTTTTTGTTTACACCGGGCAACATGCCAATAAGATCCTTAATGGATCCCATTTTCCTCACCGATTTCATCTGGTTTTTGAAATCTTCAAGGGTAAAGGCATTTTGCCTCAGCTTTTTTTCAAGTGCCTTGGCTTCGTTCTCATCAACAGACTCCTGGGCCTTTTCAATAAAGGAAAGTGCATCCCCCATCCCCAATATTCTTGAGGCCATCCGATCCGGATGGAAAGGCTCAAGGGCCGTGGATTTTTCACCCACCCCGATAAATTTCAGGGGTTTGCCGGTAACCGCTTTTATGGAAAGAGCCGCACCACCTCTGGCATCTCCATCCATCTTTGTCAAAACAAAGCCGCTTAAATCCAGCCGCTTATCAAAGGATTGTGCAATATTCACCGCATCTTGCCCTGTCATGGCATCTGCCACCAGGAGGATTTCCGATGGGTTCATCCCTGTTTTAATATCTTCAAGCTCAGCCATCAGCGTGTCATCAAGATGCAATCTCCCGGCCGTATCAAACAACAGGGTGTCGCATCCTTGTTCCCTTGCTGCCAATTGAGCATCCTGGCAGATTTTTAAGGGGGTCATATCTGTTGTGGATTGGAAAACCGGTATATCCAGTTGACTTCCAATTTTTTTCAACTGATCAATGGCTGCAGGTCTGTAAACATCCACGGGAACAAGAAATGGCTTTCTTCCCTGCTTGCGCAGATAAAAGGCCAGTTTTCCTGCGGTGGTGGTTTTACCCGATCCCTGCAATCCTACCAGCATAATTGACCCCAGAGCTTTACCCTCAAGGTTCAGCGCCTGGTGTGTGGAGCCCATCATTCTGGTAAATTCTTCATTTACAATTTTAATGACCTGCTGGCCCGGGGTCAGGCTCTGCATGACCTCCTGACCCAATGCCCTGGTCTTTATATCTGAAATGACATTTTTTGCAACCTTATAATTGACATCAGCTTCTAGAAGTGCCATCCTGACTTGTTTCAAGCCATCTTCAATGTTCTTCTCATTCAGGGTGCCGTGGCCCTTTAATTTCTTAAATACGGAGTCAAGTCTGTCGCTCAAATTTTCAAACATAAAGGGTCTGCCTCAAATATCAAATCAAATCATTGAATTTAGTGTAGATTCCGTGATATGTCAAGGAAATAATGAAATTAAGCAGGTTAAAACACATGGAAAACATACTCGATTATACTAGGAAAGAACTGGCTCAGTGGCTTGAAGATAAAGGGTCTCGTTCTTTCAGAGCTGGCCAGATTTTCAAATGGATCTATCTGAAACAGGCCCAAAGCTTTGATGAAATGACCGACCTTGGCAAAGAATTGCGGGGTCTGCTGGTGGAAAATTTTTATTTGCCCCAGCTTGAAATTGAAGACAAACAGGTCTCCTGTGATACCACTGAAAAATTTTTATTCCGGCTCAGTGACGGTCACCACATAGAGTCGGTTCTCATACCGGAGAAGGATCATTTTACCCTCTGCGTTTCCACCCAGGTGGGATGCGCCATGGATTGTCAGTTCTGTTTGACGGCCAAGGGGGGACTAAAACGAAACTTAAGTGTTTCAGAGATCGTCTCCCAGGTTCGGGATGCTCGGTTTTATCTTCTTCAAAAAAAAATAGAGCCCCTGAAACTTTCCAATATTGTTTTCATGGGGATGGGGGAACCCCTTGCCAACTATGAGAACCTTATTCAAGCACTTCAAATTCTTATGGACACCGATTATGGCATGAAGTTTGCGGCAAGAAGGGTGACCGTTTCTACCTCAGGTCTGGTGCCGAAAATTGAACAATTGGGAATAGACACCGATGTGAATCTTGCCATCTCCTTGAATGCCGTGGATGATAAAACAAGATCAAGTCTTATGCCCATCAACAATAAATACCCCATATCGGCTCTGTTGGAAGCTTGCGGTAAGTTTGCCATGAAGCCCAGGAACAAAATTACCTTTGAATATATTTTGATAAAAGGGGTTAATGATTCAAAGCAAGATGCTCTGAATCTGGTGAAACTTCTAACACACATACGGGCCAAGGTGAACCTGATTCCCTTTAACGAGCATGAAGGGTCTGCCTTCAAACGGCCCGATCAAAAACAGGTTTTGGCTTTCTTACAGATTCTTTTGGACAGGAACATGACGGCCATGACCCGGAAAAGTAAGGGGGCTGATATTTCGGCGGCCTGTGGTCAGCTCAAGGCAAAGCTTGTGATGCATGAGAATGAGGAGCATCTCAAAGACTGATCCTAAAAAAATTCGGGAGAAGAATTCTATAATTTAAGGAATGGAACCGGCCAAAATTTTGACCGGAATCCATAGTCCAAGGGATTGAAACTATTTATATACGACTTATCTTGTTGTAACGCTGTCGCAAATCGTTGAATCTAAAACGTTGTTGCAATTATTTGTGTTCTAATTATTTTATCCGATTATCTTTAATCGATGGGAAGGAAATATGGCTAATATCAGTTTGGAAAATAAAAAAATATTGATTGTTGATGATGAACCGGATGTTCTTGAATCCCTGGAAGAGCTGCTGGATATGTGCAGCATTGTCAGGGCCGAAACCTTTGAGACTGCCAACGCTCTTCTGGAGACCCAGGAGTTTGATATCGCAATTTTAGATATCATGGGAGTGGATGGGTACCAGTTGTTGGAAACCGCAAATAAAAAAAATGTGGTAACCGTTATGCTGACAGCCCATGCCCTGAGTCCTGATAATATTAAAAAATCATATCTGGGGGGGGCCTGTTCCTATATCCCCAAGGAAGAAATGATTAATATCGAATCATTTCTTGTGGATGTGCTGGAAGCCAAAAAATTGGGGAAAAACCCATGGACCGCTTGGTATTCGAGGCTGTCTGTTTTTTGTGAAGAAAAATTTGGTCCGGATTGGGATAAGGATGAAAAAGAGTTCTGGGAAAAAATGATATACCATTAGCCCCTGTAATGCGGTGCTGACTTCAATCAGCACCGCAAATTTTTTGGTTTTAAATCATCAGATTTTCAAAGGTGCCGGGTGCCGGGGTGATAATCTGGACAATGGTCTCTTTTTCCTTTTCAAAAACCTTGATGTCGGCTGGTTCACCGGGGAGGGACTTGGTGTACCCCGCAGTGATTTTGGCAGCGGTTAAGAGGTGTTCATCTGAAATATTTCCAAATAGAACCACATCCGGTCCTGCCATATTTGCGTGCCGCAGCCGGATATCCTGGGTTTGATCGTACCAGGAACGGATCTGCTCATTGTCCTTTTGGGATCGTCCCACAATCAGCTTGCACTCATTGTCCAGCCGGAGATGGCGGCCACATTTTAAGAGATGGAGCTGGCGTGTTTCATCTGTTTTCTGGACATACAACAGGTCCCGAAGGAGGTTGGAAAAAATTTTGTCCGTGAGAAGGCAGCCCCCGGCAGGTGCGGGGTATTCTTTGATGCCATAGTCTTTGGCCAATTGCATCTGGGCCTTTCTGGAACGGCCGGTAATATCCATGAGCCTTTCCCTGTCCACAAGTCCCAGTTGTTCCATCCTGGTTTCCGGAAGGCATTTTGCACTCAAGGGGCGCAAAAGCTCCCCGTCAAAGCCTGAGTTTTTTTCAACACATCTCAGGGCATTTTTGGTCTGGGACTTGGGCCGTTGGCCCAGTACCTCACCGCTGAATAAAAAATCAAACCCCTCTTTTTTCATGCGAGTCCCGGCATTGGCAAACATCAGGGTGTGGCAGTCCACGCAGGGGTTCATGTTTTTACCAAACCCATATTTGGGGGATTTCATCATTTCCATATAGGATTGCGTGATATCCTGGACAATGAGGGGTATACCGGTTTGCTTAGATGCTTTTTGGGCGGATTGAGCCGAGAAAAAAGGGGTTTCAAAGGTGATCCAGGTGACATCAATCCCCTGGTTTTTTAATACCAGTGCGGAAAGAATGCTGTCCAAACCGCCTGAGCACAGCCCCAGTGCCCTTATCTGTCTTGTGGTTTTATTTTGATTCATATATAAACACTTTATGATTTTAGATTCGTTAAAAATTAATACATTGCTTGAAAGACTAAGGGACCGGTATCCGGTTGTCAAGACCCAGTTAGATCATGCCACTGCTTTTCAATTGTTGATTGCCACCATTATGTCGGCGCAGTGCACCGATAATCAGGTCAACAAGGTGACTAAAAAATTGTTTGCTCTGTATCCGGATCCCGCTTCCCTTGCCGGGGCTCCCTTAAAAGAGATCAAAGGCATTATCTATTCAACCGGATTTTATAACAACAAGGCCAAAAACATCAAGGCCTGTGCCACGGCCATTCTGGAAAATCATGACAGTATCGTCCCACAGGATATGGAGGCATTGACCCAATTACCGGGGGTGGGGCGTAAAACTGCCAATGTGGTAAGGTCAGCGGCCTTCGGGTATGAGGCCATTGTGGTGGATACCCATGTGTTAAGACTCTCCAGCAGATTGGGTCTCACGGATAAGAAAGATCCTGTCAAGGTGGAGTTTGAACTCATGGAGATCATCCCGAACGCTTCCTGGAGTGATTTGTCTCTGCAATTTATCTATTTTGGCAGGGAGATCTGTGATGCCAAAAAGCCGTTGTGTGATATCTGTCCCATGTATGATATCTGTCCCACCCGGGGCAAATAAAATTTGTAGTGTCTTACAAACTTACACGGGCCACATAAACTGCCCCATCGGAGGTGCCGCCGGCAATTGGATTGTCAAATATGATGGTGTGGGAGGTGGCCGTTGCAAATACTTTTCCCAAATGCTCGGTAAAATCTTTTTCCGGTGGACCATCCGCCCAAAGGGCAAACACGCCTCCGGGTTTTAAATGCTGGGCCAGTTCCAAAAGTCCCTCTTCGGTATAAAATCGGGTGTTTGTCTGGTTCAATACCCGGGTCGGGGTGTGGTCTATGTCCAGCAAAATGGCATCATGTTTTTTTGCCGGATGGTTGGGGTCAAAGCCTTTGGATAGGTCACGGGATAGGGAAAAAAAATCGTCATGGACCAGTTGGCAACGGGGATCATTTGTCAGGGTTTTGCCCAGGGGGACCAGCCCCTTCTGGTGCCATTCAATCACCCCTTGTAAATATTCCACCACCACAAGGGAGGTGACGCGCATATCCTCCAATGCGGATACCGCCGTGTAACCGAGTCCCAGCCCGCCGACCACAACGTCCAGGTGTGCCTCTTCCAATACCTTAAGTCCCAGCTTGGATAACTGGGATTCTGCCTCATGGAACAGGCTTGACATCAGAAAGTCCTCGCCAAGCCTCACCTCATAGATATCAAGGCCCCCGAGTTGAATCAATCGCCGTCGTCGCAGCATCAAATCCCCAAGGGGGGTTGATCGAAAATCCAATTCCTCGTAGTTCAAACTCATTTTATCCCCTTTCGTTGATTGAAACCCTTTATTATCGTTTATCTTAACTTTAGACAAGCAAAAGATAATGCTTGACAGCCCCAAAGTTTTATTCTATTTCACAAGGCATCTTAATTGCTGGGCATGAAGCTTGGCTGGTATATTAGCTTTTACTTAAATAATTTATAAAAATAATTCAACCACGAAGGTTTGCGTATGTTTTCACGCTGGCTTTGCGTGGTCTTTTCTTTTGTATGCCGGATAAGAAATAGTTTTTTTAAATTTTGATGAAAGTAAAGGAGTGTATATTATGCATATGGCAGATGCGTTGATTTCCCCGGCAGTGGGCGGGGTTATGTGGGTTGCCTCGGCAGGTCTGATCGGCTATTGTTCCAAAAAAATGAAAGAAGAAGTCGATAACAGTAAAATCCCTCTCATGGGGGTGATCGGTGCCTTTATCTTTGCCGCTCAAATGATTAATTTTACCATTCCGGCAACCGGTTCCAGCGGGCATATTGGCGGCGGAATGATTCTGGCGATTCTGCTGGGGCCCAATGCGGCTTTTCTAACAATGGCCTCTGTCCTGACGGTTCAGGCCCTTTTTTTTGCAGACGGTGGGCTGCTGGCCCTGGGATGCAATATTTTTAACCTGGGTTTTTTCCCCTGTTTTGTTGCCTACCCCCTCATCTATAAAAGAATTGTCGGGAACAATCCGTCTGAAAAATTAATAATGACCGGTGCCATCATTGCGGCGGTTGTGGGATTGCAATTGGGGGCATTTTTCGTCGTGCTTGAGACGCTGGTATCCGGGATATCCTCTCTTCCCTTCGGCACCTTTGTTTTGCTGGTGCAACCCATTCATCTGGCCATCGGCATTGTGGAAGGATTGGCCACCGCAGCCGTGGTGCTGTTTGTGTGGAAAAGCCGGCCTGAAATTTTGCAACCTTGTGTTTCATTGAAAGCTGTCAACGGATATTCCATCAAAGGGGTTTTGGTAGGTTTTGTTGCTGCCACCCTGATTACCGGTTGCACGCTTAGCTGGTTTGCCTCTGCCCATCCGGACGGATTGGAATGGGCCATGTTTAAAACAGCCGGTGTTGAAGAACTGGCGGGTCCTGAAGACGGGGTTCATTCATCCCTGGCAACCATCCAGGAAAAAACCGCCTTTTTGCCGGGTTATGGATTCAAATCAGGGGAAACACATTCTTTGGAAGAGGAAGCGCAAGTGTGGCCGGCCATTGATCCAGGAACATCCATGTCAGGGCTTGTGGGCGGGTTATTAACCCTTTGTCTGACCCTGTTGATCGGGGTTGTCGTTAAACACAGGAAGGCCATAGTATAATCATTTATGAGGGAGAGGTTTACCGGGGCAAGGCTATTTATTTGTCCCGGTTACATTAAGGATATGGCAACTTTTGAAAAGAATCTGTTTGATATCGGTTATATGGACACATTGGCGCTGGGTACCACCGGTCTGCATCGCCTGGATCCGCGTGCAAAGCTTATTACGACATTGATATTTGTCACCATGGTGGTGTCATTGGGAAAGTATGAAATTTCCATGATGGTTCCCTTTGTCATCTATCCTTTGGCGATGATCGTTTCAGGCGAACTGCCCTTTGGCTATCTATTTAAAAAAATACTATTGGTGGCACCTTTTGCCATATTGATCGGTATTTTTAATCCCCTCTTGGATAGACAGGCCTTGGTGCAGATCGGTTCCATGAGTATCTCCGGCGGATGGATCTCTTTTTTTTCCATCATGATACGATTTGGATTGACCGTCGGGGCCGCCTTGGTTTTGATTTCCCTGACAGGGTTCAATAGTGTGTGCATGGGACTTGAAAAACTGGGTGTTCCCAGGCCATTTGTGGTTCAGCTTCTGTTTTTATACCGATACCTTTTTGTCCTCATTGACGAGGCCTCCCGGATGGCCCGGGCCAGGTCCCTGCGCGCTTTTGGTTCCGGCAGAATGCAGTTTAAAATTTTTGTGCCCTTGATAGGGCAGCTGCTGTTGCGAACATTGGATCGTGCCCAGCGGATCCATCTGGCCATGTGCTGCCGGGGATTTGACGGATATATCTCCATGAACCGAACCATGAAATTTGGATTTAAGGAGATCCGGTTTACCCTTGCCTGGTCCCTGCTGTTTCTTTGTTTTCGATCCCATAACATCCCTTTGGAAATGGGTGAATTGATAGGGGGGTATTTGAGATGAGTCACCATATTGTACAGGCCGATAACCTTTCTTACACCTATCCCGACGGAACGACCGGGATCAATCACATCTCTTTTAAAATTACCCATGGCCAGTCCGTGGCATTGGTGGGTGCCAATGGTGCAGGTAAATCCACTTTATTGCTCCATTTGAATGGGTGTTTGATTCCAATTGAAGGAGAGATGAAAATCGGGGATTCTCCGGTGAATAAAAAGAGTCTGAAAGCCGTCAGGCGATCTGTGGGGATGGTCTTTCAGAATTCTGATGACCAGTTGTTCATGCCGACGGTTTTTGATGATGTTGCCTTTGGCCCGATAAATCTGGGTATGCAGGAAGCCGAAGTGGAAAAAAGAGTGCGCCATGCCCTTGAAACCGTCGGGGCTTCCCATCTTATCCATCGTCCACCCTATAAATTATCCGGTGGTGAAAAGCGTGCGGTTGCCATTGCAACCGTGCTTGCCACCTCCCCGGATATCCTGGTGATGGATGAACCGACTTCCAATCTGGATCCAGTGTCCCGTAGACGTCTTATCCATCTTTTAAACTCATTTGAGCATACCAAAATTATTGCCACCCATGATCTGGATATGGCGTTGGATGTGTGTGAGCGGACCATTGTCCTGCACAAGGGGGAAATTACGGCAGATGGCCCGACAATAGATCTTTTTAATGATGAACAGCTTCTTGCCCATAGTGGTCTTGAAAAACCGTTAGGAATGCAGGGGGTGCACTAGACAATTGCCTGGAACCATTGGGGTGAATTTTGATACTATCTCTTTTGATTCCTCTAACAGACCGATAACAAAAATAATAATAATATTTCAGGAGAACAGATGAAAAAATTAGGGATCATTCTTGCAGCCGTCACAATGCTATTGGGTTCAGCCCATGCCGCAGACTGGAATTTTTACGGGTCTGCCCGTGTTTCTACCTTTACGAAAATGTGGAGGTCTCAGGTACCGATACCACCCAATTTGCCATGGGACTCCAGGGCAACTCCCGAATTGGGGCAGCGGTTAAGGTCAGTGATGCATTGAGCGGTCGGTTTGAGTACGGGGCCAGCAATGGAAATGCAAATATCCGTCATCTCTACGGTGTCTGGAATTTTGGTGCGGGTTCTTTGTTGGTGGGACAACATGACGGTCCATTGCGACATCCGGGATCTGACCAGGTCTATGCCGGTGACGCAGGCCTTGGCGGCTGGGGTGAAATGTCCAGCCCCCGGAAAGCCCAACTGAAACTGATGATTGATACCTTCCGCCTGGCCCTCCGGGCGCACAGCCCAGACTACAATGACGGAACCAACAATGTGACCACTGACACAGAAGTGAAAATACCTTCCATTGAAGCCAAATACCGGTTTGTCGGAGATAACTACAATCTGGGTATATCCGCCGGATACGGCCACTTCAAAGTGGGGACCAGTAACCAGGAAGGAATCAGCTCCTATGTACTTGGCATCGGCGGGGATCTAACCCTTGGTGGCTTCATCCTGGGAGCCAATCTGTTTGGCGGCGAAAATGTGGGAAACCTGGTGGATGCCGATGTGAACGGAGAAGATACCGGGATGGGACTGGCCCAATATGATGGAACCCGGGTCATCGACAACAAGGCCCTTGCCTGGAAAATCCATGCCACTTATGTTTTTAATGACATGTTCGGCATCCAGGCAGGTTACGGGTATATGCGAACCGAACTTGACAACCAGGCCAAGGACGAAGTGCAATCCTACTATGTGCAGGTTCCCATCACCCTTGCAACTGGGGTTTCCATCGTCCCTGAAATAGGCACCCTGGATTACAAAGAAGCCGGGCAAAGCCGCACCGACTATTTGGGTGCCAAGTGGCAAATCGACTTTTAATGTAAATTAGAAACGCGCTTCATACAATTCCAAATACAATTCCAAAAAATAGGATAGGCCTGGTGACACCCGTCACTAGGCCTTTTTATTTATGGTTTTCAGTCAAGGGACTCCCAGGAAAAGATATCCTCCCGTGTTAAAAGGGTGGCTGCCCGGGCAGTTCGCCTTGTGTGGGGATTTAAAATATCCATCAGAAGATAATCGAGCCCTGCTGCGGCCAGCATGGAAAGGTAGGTGGTTTCCACCAGGGTTTTCCTGGATTTATCCGCTACTCCGGTGGTCAGATTGGACAGCCCTGCTATTGTTCTCACCGGAAATCCCAGAAGTTCCGGCAGCATGGAAATGGTTTTCAGAAGTTCCCTGGCCCGAAAAAGCCCGTCATCCCAGGACAAAGGCGGCACCACAGGATCAATAATCAACTGCTCCTTTGCCACCCCGGAACGTTCCACCCGGGCCAGCAGTTCCAGGGCTATTTCAAACCGTTCACTACTGGTTTTGGGAACCCGGCTGTCCGGATAGAGCAAAAATCCAATGAGGTCGGTTTTATATTTTTTTGCCAGGGGCAAAATTTTTTCAAGCTTGGCAGGTTCCATGGAGATCCCGTTGATAATGGTTTTGTTCCGGGCAACGGCAAGTCCGGCTGCCATGGCCACAGGATTTGTGGTATCAAGAAATAGCGGCAGATCCGTAACCTGTTCCACAGCTCTTATAAAAAATACCATGGCCGCTTCAGGATCTTTTCCCAAGGGGCCGGTGTTGATGTCGATACCATGGGCTCCCTGTTGAGCACACAGCTTGGCAAGGGTCTGTATGGGAACAGGGTCCTTTTTGATAAGGGCTTGCTGGATGGACTCTTTTGTAATCCTGATATTGTCCGCAATCAGTTTCATGCTACCAAACTCCTTGGTACGGGTGTAAAAAATTGTCTGTCCGCTTTAATTGGTTTAACTGGTTTATTCGGAGGAGTTTCCAATATTCGTCTTCGTAGGATTCATATGCATACCACTGTGCAATAAATTCCCCAAAGAGACCACGAAATCATCATACCTTTCAGCGCAGCAATTATTTCTAACCGCTTCAGCCAGAGCATTATACTCATCATCTCCCAAAATCCCTCTCCGTTGCTTCAACATCTCAACTTCTCTGGGTAAACCAATTTCACAATAAGCCTTCAACACCGCATCCAACTCAAAAGAGGTCAAAACGATATCTCTCTTATTCAAGGTATTGAGCAACCGTCTCCCTCTTCCATTTTCGGCAAATTCCATTATCTTCTCAAACAAATCTTTAATTCTCCATATAGACACAATATAAGACTTTTTTTTGCCCCCCCCCCGCAAAAGAACCACAGGGAAACAATACCGAAATGAGAAGCCCGGGAAGGCCTACTCCACAAAGATACCAATCTGTTTCATGTAGGTGGCGATCTCCTGGACGATTTGCCGGGTAAATTCTACATTTGCCGGGACAATGATAATGGTATCATCTCCGGCCACAGACCCCAGAACCTTCAAAAATCCATGGTCATCGATGAATTTGGCAACGGTATTGGCGGTTCCAGGGCGTGTCTGGATGACAATCTGGTATCCATTGTCGGAAATTTTATTCACCAGGCTGTCAAAAAAACCAATATCCCTGAGTCCTAGGTCTACCGGGTTCAGGGCATAGACCGAATTGCCAGACCCATCCTGTCCTTTGGTCGCATTGATCTTTTTCAATGCCCGGGAGACAGAAGACTGGGTAGTGTGGACCCCTCTTTCTTTGAGCGCCTGGACCAGTTGGGCCTGGTTCCCGGAAACCCCCTGGGAAAGCAATCGATTTAATTCATCAGAAATGGTCATAGGATCTTCAACTTTGTATTTTTATGTAAAATTTCAATATAATTATCATATTTATGCATAAATGCAAACACTATGCGCATTTTATACAGTTATACTTGACTATTTCAAGATTTTTCTGCATTAATAACCCCATGATATAAATTTAAAATCATATAACCATACTGATAAAGTAGTGCAGATTTAAGGAGACATTATGTCAAAGGAAAAAGTAGTTCTGGCCTATTCAGGCGGACTGGATACATCGATTATTTTAAAATGGCTGCTGGAACAGGGATATGAAGTCATCGCCTACATGGCCAACATCGGCCAGGAAGAAGATTTTGATGTGGCTGAGAAAAAAGCCCTGAAAATCGGCGCATCCCAGGTGTTTATTGAAGACATGAGAAAAGAGTTTGTAACGGATTATATCTTCCCGGTGTACAAAGCCAATACCGTCTATGAAGGCCGTTACCTTCTGGGTACAGCCATTGCCAGGCCCATCATTGCCAAACGCCAGATTGAAATTGCCCAAAAGGTAGGCGCCCAATTTGTTTCCCACGGGGCAACGGGAAAAGGAAATGACCAGGTGAGATTTGAGCTGTCTTATTATGCCTTAAATCCCCAGATCAAGGTGATTGCCCCCTGGAAAAACAAGGAATTCTTAAGCGCCTTTAAAGGCCGGACCGATCTTCTGGCCTATGCGGAAAAACACGGAATCCCCACTAAACAGAGCGCATCCAAGCCCTATAGCGAAGATGACAACCTGCTCCATATTTCCCATGAAGCCGGTATTCTGGAAGATCCGGGTCATATATGCGATGAGAGTATCTATTCCCGCACGGTTTCTCCGGAAAATGCACCCAACACACCCACCCGGATTGTTCTGGAGTTCAAGGACGGCATTCCGGTAAAGGTGACCAACCTGGAAGACAATACGGTTAAAACCGATGCCCTGGAATTGTTCGAATATTTGAACCAGCTGGGACAGGAAAATGGTATCGGACGATTGGACATGGTGGAGAATCGCTTCGTGGGCATCAAATCCCGGGGGGTTTATGAAACACCCGGCGGCACCATCCTCCATGAGGCCCACATGGATATTGAAGGAATTGCCATGGATCGGGAAGTGATGCGGATTCGTGACATGCTGGCGGCAAAATATGCGGAACTGGTTTACAACGGATTCTGGTTCAGCCCGGAGATGGAATTTCTCATGGCTGCCATGGACAAGAGCCAGGAGTTGATTGACGGGGAAGTCACCCTCAAACTTTACAAAGGGGTCGCCTACCCCGTTGCCAGGACAAGTCCCTCCTCATTGTATGACCAGGATCTGTCCTCAATGGATATTGAGGGCGGATACAACCAGGAAGATGCAGAAGGGTTCATCCGGATCAATGCAATCCGGCTCATGGCCCATAGGAATATTATCGACAAAAAATAGGGAAATTCCCTGACTATTAAACATAAAGGCCCTGGAAAAACAGTTTTTCCAGGGCCTTTATGGTTTTTTTAAGGATCTGACCTGAAAGGTTAATTGCGGGCTATGGGTTCAACAAATTGGGCTTCAGAATCCCAGGGAAACAAAATCCAGGTATCCTGACCCACCTCTGTCACATAGGCATCCACCAGGGGTTTTCCGGCCGGTTTTGCATAGACCGTTGCAAAATAGGCCTTGGGAAGCATGTTCCTGACCACCTTTGCCGTGGAACCGGTATCCACCAGATCATCGATAATCAGCAATCCCTCTCCATCCCCTTCTATCTCTTTGAGGATAGTGAGCGCCCCCTGGTTCTGCCAATCATAACTTGTGATACACACCGTATCAATCAGGTGAATCCCAAGCTCCCTTGCGATGATGGCGGCTGGTACAAGCCCCCCCCGGGTAATGGCAACAATCCCCTTCCAGGGAGTTTCACGGTCGTGGAGCCGCCATGACAATGCCTTTGCATCCCTGTGAAGCTGATCCCAGGAAATGGGATAGTTTCTTTTATACCGATCCTTAGTATTCCCCATAATGCACGTATCTCTCCTAAATGTTCAAACCTGATATTCAAATTATTTAATTTTGACTTTTCCTCTGCCTGTTTTATTTTATCTGCTGGCAAAAGAAAAGAGGCTTTAAAAAAAAACTTTAAGGGAAAACTTTAAAAAAAATTATGATGAACACGATAAATAAAACCTGTTTTGACTGTGGTGGGGCGCTTTATATCAAGAAAACCTGAACAAAGGTAACCCTTAGCTGCAGGTCCTGCGGCAAAGAACTTTCCCAAGACAAAACAAAAGATCTCATGGATGACGATCTTGAAGAACAGCTTGCCAATGTACCGATCAACCGATTATAGCCTGTATTTCACATCCTGTATCCTAGGGTATGGAATCAATTTACAAAAAAATCTGTCATGGTCACTTTTTTCATAATCTGTATCTGTTATTTGGCTTTTTTCCCTGTTACCCTTACTCCAAAAAATAAATTTAAATCTTAGGATAAGGGGAAAACACATGGACTACCAACATCTTCTAGCGGACAGAACCAAACTCATGAAAGCCAGTGCCATCCGGGAAATTTTAAAAGTGGCGTCCAATCCTGCCATCATTTCCCTGGGAGGCGGCGTCCCCTCTCCTGAAAGTTTCCCCATGGAAATTATCCAGGAACTCACGCAAAAGGTATTGGACAAATATAGATCCAATGCCTTCCAATATGATTTAACCGAAGGGTTTATGCCCCTGCGGGAACAGATATCGGTTCTCCTGGAAGAAAGGGGGATCAAAACATCACCGGATGCGGTCAACATCACATCGGGTTCCCAGGGAGTGCTGGACGCCATTGCCAAGCTGACCATATCAAAGGGGGACAAGATTGCCCTGGAAGCCCCGACCTATCTGGGAGCCCTGTCTGCATTCAACCCCTATGAACCCTGCTATGTCCCCATGGATATGGACGATGAAGGTCTGGTCCCGGAATCCCTGGAACATACCCTTCAAACCCATACCATCAAATTTATTTACCTGGTTCCCACCTTTCAAAACCCCACGGGCCGGACCCTGACCCTGGAGCGGCGGAAAAAGATTGCCGATATCATAAAGCGATACAATGTGCTGCTGGTGGAGGATGATCCCTATTCCGCCCTTCGGTACAAAGGAACCGCAGTCCCCCCCATCAAGACCCTGGCCCCGGAACATGTGATCTATATTTCCACCCTTTCCAAGGTGTTTGCGCCCGGGTTGCGTCTGGGATTTTATGCAGCCCCCAAATTTTTGCGGCAATGGCTGGTCCTGGTCAAACAGGGGGTTGACCTCCACACCTCCACTTTTAATCAAGCCCTGGCAACCGAATACCTGGCCGGCGGCCACCTGGAAAGCCATCTGCCCCGGATAATAGAGATTTATAAGCCCCGGCAACAGGCCATGCTCGCGGCTTTAACCCGGCTGCTTCCCAAAGACTTTTCCTGTGCCCCGTCAGATGGGGGAATGTTTTTATGGGTAACAGGCCCCAAAGGATTTAAAGCGTTGACACTCTATGACAAGGCCATTGAAAACGGGGTGGCCTTTGTGCCGGGACAGTTTTTTTATACCAATCCGGAAGAGGGGATTGAAACCATGCGGCTGAACTATACCATGGCCGATGAGGCCACCATTGAAAAAGGAATTGAAAAGCTGACATCTGCCATCCGGTCAATCCAAAATTAGGTTCTGCCCCCTATCAGGTTTGCAACTCTGATGGCAGGTATGGTTCAAGGTGACGTTGCCTTAAAAAATCCTGAAACCCGATCAGGTTTTCCTTGCTGTATTCCATGTGAACGGCCTGGTATTCACAATTATTCAGACAACCAAAGCAAAGGACACAGATAGCTGTGTCCACCGTATAGCTGTCAAGATCAATGGCATTGACGGGGCATTTTTCGACACAGGCACCACATTGGACACAATTATCTTCGATAAGTGAATGGTTCTTCACCAGGATTTTGGTCCACCACTCAAGATCAAGGAAGGTGTAAGACTCCCTTAGGGTGAGTTTTTTAACAAACACCTGGGATTGGCTTGCCTTAATTTGCGACAGGATCACCCTTGCATAGTCCCGAACCGATTCAAAGGTCTTTTCATCGGGCAGATGTCTGGCATTCCACGTTTTTTCATCTACCTTGTCCTTTGACCAGGCCATGGGAAAAGAACTGATACTTTGGAAGGATTTACCTGCCACAGGCACCCCATTTTTTTCAGACAACAGCTGAAGAATGGAATAGTTGGCATTGTCCTGGTTGCCTTCCGGCCCTCCGAATGTCACGAAGGACGCCACGGGAATCCCCTTCAAATCAGGCAATGAACGGATAAAGTCTTTAACATATACGGGAATATCGTAATAGAAAACAGGTGCACCCAACACCAGAAGATCAAAATCACTAATTTTTTCTCGTTGAAAATCCCTTAAATCAAAAGATTCAACCATCATCCCGCTTTGGGCCAATGCGTTTGCAAGCACCCTCCCGCACCGATTGGTGTTACCTGTCTGGCTATACCATAACACAAGGGCACGCCCTATCTTTCCTGATTTCATAGGAACCTTGGCCTTTGTGGTGGCCATGGTCACACAAGCTGGCAGGGGCGTGATGGATACAACAGCACCTGCCAGCAGACTTTTTTTTATGAAGATTCTTCGGGTGTTCAATAGTCTCAATCCTTTTTAAAATTGAAGTCAACCTTACGCTTTTTTTAGGCAAAAAAAAACAATTTAGATAAAACCGTTGCCTGAAATCCTCATCAATACCTGTTGCAACCCTTTCAATTTGAGAACCCCATTTTGGAACTCCGTTTTGGAACCCCATTTTGAAATCTGATAAGATTTTTCTTGTTAAAAAACAGAATAATTAATAGTGTTGGTGCAATGGTCACCCTAATTTTCCCAATTATATTATGAAAATACAACCGATTGACAGGGCACTCGCCCTTAAAAATTTGATCGGGCATGCCCGCATGGCCTATATTGAGGCAGATATTAATTTGCGGATCACCTCTTGGAATCAGGGAGCCGAAGAGCTATTTGGGTATTCAGAAATCATGGCAATCGGATATTTTTTAGACCAACGAATTCCCATGGGCAAAGAAAT